>JACQYG010000113.1 GCA_016208345.1 Chloroflexota bacterium | reverse complement strand
TCACCAGGGTGAGGGCTAAGGCCCGCCGGAGTCGCTCAAACAAGGCCAGGATACCGCCCAAAGAGGTGATGAGCCCGATGAGCACAAGGCTGGCCTGTGTGGGGACATCCCGGGTACCCAGGGTCCCCACGCCCAGGGTCGTCCGTTGGGCCGGGTCGATCCTGGCCGCACCGTACAATACAAGTAGTATGCCGAGGACCAGAAAGGTAATGCCCAGGACCTTCGGACGAGTAAGCCTCATCCCTATCTCCCCCAACCCCGGGTGAAGACCACCTCTTTGATCTCCTCTTTCTTTCCAATGCGGTAAAGCCAGCGAATGATCTCGTCGGCCAAAAAGTGGATGGCTCTTGGCCAGGAGGGCAATGGCAATGGAGTCAAAGCCGTAGCCCGACACGAAAGCTGCCGGCAGAGTGCGGTTCAGGCCCAGGACCTCCCCAGCGCCGGCCAGTCCGGCCAGGACGCCGCTGAAGGTCATGGCCAGGACGAAGTTCCTGGTGACGCTCATGCCAGCGTATTTGGCGGCGGAGGGGTTGGCTCCCACGGCGCGGATCTCGAAGCCCAGGGTGGTTTTCCACAATAGCCAGTACACGACGAAGACCGCGGCTATGGCTATCAACAGGCCGGCGTGAAGGCGATATGGAGGTACGAGCTGCGGCAGCGTAGCCGTGGAAAGGATATACGGGGTGCGGGGCACGGTAGAGGTGGAGTCCCACATGGGACCCTTGCGGTTCACCAGCCAATCCACCATGAGCACGGCGATGTAGTTCATCATGATGGTATTGATCACCTCGTGGGTCCCCAGCCGGGCCTTGAGAAACCCGGGGATGGCCCCCCATAAGGCCCCGCCCAGGGCCCCGACCAGGATAGCCAGAGGCAGGTGGACGAAGATGGGCAGGCCTTTCACCGAATAGCCCACCCATACTGCGAAGAGCGCCCCCAGGTAGAATTGTCCCTCGGCGCCGATGTTGAAGAGGCCGCAACGGAAGCCCAGAGCTACCGCCAGCCCGGCCAGGGTGTATGGCGTGGCGATCACCAGGGTCTCGGCGATGCCCCGGGGGCTGCCGAGCGCCCCCTCGAAAAGGCCCTGATAGGCTTTGGGGACGCTGGCTCCCGAGGCCCAGATGACCACTGCTCCGATAGCCAGGGCGGTGAACACGGCGGCGACCCATTTACGCCACGGTATCCCCCTATGCTTTCCGGCTTCAGCGGTCACTTCGGTCTCCTGTGGACCTTTCGGTCTCCTTTATCCCCGCCATCAACAGGCCCAGCACCTCCGGCGTGGCTTTATCCGCCGGCATGCTCCCGATGATCTTGCCACGATAAATCACGGCGACGCGATCCGATAGTGACATGATCTCGTCCAATTCCACCGAGACCAGGAGGACGGCGCACCCGGCATCCCGCCCCTGCACCAGCTTCTGATGGATGAACTCGGTAGAGCCGACGTCCAGCCCCCGGGTGGGCTGGGCGGCAATCAGGAGCTTGATCGGACGGGAGAACTCCCGGGCCACGATGAGCTTTTGCTGGTTGCCGCCGGAGAGGGTCCCGGCCAGGGAGTATTCGCTGGGCGTGCGGACGTCGAACTCGGCGATCAACCGGCGCCCGTTCTCGTCAATGGCATCGTTGTTGATGGCGATGCCGTAGGCAAACGGAGGCCGATAGTAGGTGGACAGGACCAGGTTATCCGCCAGAGGGAAACTCAGTACCAGGCCATGCTTGTGGCGGTCCTCCGGGATGTGGGCCACCCCCTGCTCGATGATCTCCCGGGGCTGGTCCGCGGTGACATCGTCTCCCAGGATCACGACCTTGCCCCCGGCCACCGGGCGGAGGCCGGTGAGCGCCTCCACCAGCTCGGTCTGGCCGTTGCCCTGAACCCCAGCGATGCCCAGGATCTCACCGGCGTGGACCTCCAAGGAGATGCCGTCCACCGCCATATAACCCCGGTCATCCCTCACCTGCAGGTCTTCCACCTTGAGGACCACGTCTCCCATCTGAGCGGGCTTCTTTTCTACGCTGAGGATCACCTCGCGGCCCACCATCATCGCCGCGAGCCTGGCCTCGGTGGCCTGCGTGGGCGTCGTCATGCCCACCACCCGCCCATCCCGTAGGACGGTGATGCGGTCCGCCACGGCGAAGACCTCTTTCAGCTTGTGGGTGATGAAGATTATGGACTTGCCCTGGCCGGCCAGGGAACGCATAATACGAAAAAGCTCTTCGCTTTCCTGTGGCGTCAGGACAGCGGTAGGCTCATCCAGGATGAGGACATCCGCGCCCCGGTAGAGGGCCTTGACGATCTCCACCCGCTGCTGGAGGCCCACGGGGAGGTCCTTCACGTAGGCAGTGGGGTCCACGTCCAGGCCGTACTGATGGGAGAACTCCCGGATGCGCCTGGCCGCCTCGGATCGGTCCAGGACGCCGCGGCGGGTGATCTCCATGCCCAATATAACGTTCTCTGCCACGCTCATGACCGGGACGAGCATGAAATGCTGGTGCACCATGCCGATGCCCTGGGCAATGGCATCGTGGGGACTGCGAATGTGTGCCTCTCTGCTATCCAGGAAGATCCGTCCCTCGTCGGGCCGGTAGAGCCCGTAGAGGATGTTCATCAGGGTGGTCTTGCCTGCCCCGTTCTCGCCCAAGAGACAGTGGATCTCGCCCTTCTCCAGTTGGAAGCTGATATGATCATTGGCCAGGACGCCGGGGAAGCGCTTGGTGATGCCCTTCATCTCCAGGGCCAGAGCCATCGGTATCCTCCAGGACGGGGTACCCTCACCCCGGCCTTCGGCCCCCGCCGGGGGGAGGGGACTAAAAGGTGAGGGCGAAAGAGGGATAATGCCAAACTGGTGCCGCATCGTTTGACGATGCGGCACCAGTTGCTAGGTGAAGACGCCTAGAGCTTGACCCCAGTCGTGATCTTGCCTTCCTTCATGCCCTTGGCGATCTCGGCCAGCTTGTCCTGGACCGCCTTGGGGATGTTCTTCTCGGCATCGTGGAAGGGGGCCAGGCCCACGCCATCATTGGTGGCATCAAAGACCGCCGTGCCACCCTTAAAGGTCCCCTTGACGGCGTTGGCAATGGCAGTGTAGACCGCCACGTCCACCCGCTTCATGGCGCTGGAGATGAGCTTGTCGTAGCCGGGCTTCTTGTCCCGGAAGGTGGTGAAGTACTCGTCCTGGTCCACGCCAATGACCCAGACGCCCTTCTCGGCCGCAGCCTTGATGCCACCGGAGCCGGTGGGGCCGCCAGCGCCGAAGATCACGTCGGCCTTCTCCGCGATCTGGGAGAGGGCGGCTTCCTTGCCCTTATCCG
The DNA here is from genome assembly GCA_016208345.1 of Chloroflexota bacterium. Classification (GTDB taxonomy): domain Bacteria; phylum Chloroflexota; class DTOL01; order DTOL01; family JACQYG01; genus JACQYG01. The sequence goes on along the minus strand of JACQYG010000113.1, from coordinate 2,075 downwards.
GGGCGGTGAACGAGTCAATGTACACCCCCAAGACCTTGACGTTGGGGTTGACTGACTTGGCCCCGTTCTCGTACCCCTTGCGGAACTTAACCACCGGCGGGATCTCCTTACCGCAGACAATCCCTATTACATTGGACTTGGTCATCAAGCCCGCCAGGGCCCCAGCCAAGTAGCCGGACTGGTCCTCGGTGAACACAAGCCCCATGACATTGGGGATAGGCGGGTCATAGGCGAAGTCCACGATGGCGAACTTGATGTTGGGGTACTTCTTGGCCATGGCCGCCGTGGCATCACCGATCATGAAGCCGACGGTGATGATCACGTCGTACTTCTCTTCGGCGAACTGGCTGATGTTTTTCTCATAGTCGGTGGGGGCCAGGGTCTCGATGAAGGCTGACTTGAGCTTGAATTCATCCACAGCCCGCATCATTCCCTTGTAGGCGAACTCGTTGAATGTGCCGTCGTTCACCTTGCCAACGTCGGTCACCAGGCCAACCTTCAAGGCTGCGGGCTCGGGGGCCTTGGTTGGTGGCACCGGGGTGGGGCCGCAGGCGGCCAGCACCATGGAAACTGCCACGACCAGGGCAATGGTGGCCCAAATTGCTTTACGCATGACTTTCCTCCTCGATTTTCAACAGATTCCAACGGTGATCCATCGGGCACTCCCGGATAACTCGCTCTTTGAAGTCCGCTCTCACCTCCCTTGGTAGATCATCCACAGCGAAGATTGTAGCATAAATCGCAAGTTATATCAAGAACGGGCGGCGCATGTGCCACAACTAGCTATCCGTTTCCGCCGCTTCGTCTTGCTTCAGCCGGACTTCTCGGTGACGCCCACCTTCCGTCGCGGCTCCAACGATCCCTTTGTCCACCAGCAGATCCATCAGGGTAGCGGCGCGATTGTAGCCGATATGTAGCTTGCGCTGTAGAAACGAAGTAGAGGCCCGGCCGGATTCGTGCACCAGCTTAACGGCCTGTTCAAACAGGGCATCCTCAGATTCCTCCTCAACCGGCTCGATCCAGGTGCCGCCTTCAAGGGCCTCCTGGACCTGGGGTAGACGCTGCCCCCTCCAGAAGGTGACCACTGCCTCTAACTCTCGGTCAGAGACAAAGGCCCCTTGCAACCGTATTGTCTTGCTGGAGTCCGCCGCCATGTAAAGCATGTCGCCACGCCCCAGGAGCTTCTCGGCGCCGATGGCGTCCAGGATGACCCGGGAGTCAACCTGCGAGGTCACGGCAAAGGAGATCCGGGCCGGGATGTTGGCCTTGATGAGCCCCGTGATGACGTCTACCGAGGGCCGTTGGGTGGCGATGACCAAATGGATGCCGGTCGCCCGGGCCATCTGGGCGATTCGGCAGATGCCCTTCTCCACCTCCTCGGGGGCAAGCATCATCATATCAGCCAGCTCGTCGATGATGATTATCATATACGGCAGCCGGTTGCGGCCCCTGCTGGAGGCGACTCGATTGTAGGTCTCGATGTTCCGGGCACCACTCTCCCGGAAAATGTGGTAACGCCGGTTCATCTCTTGTAAAGCATGTTTCAGGACGTTAACCACTTTGTCCGCTTCAGTGACGACGGGTGTTACCAGATGAGGGATGCCGTTGAAATTAGTCAGTTCCACCATCTTAGGGTCGACCATGATGAACCTGACCTCGTCGGGCGTCGTATGGAACAGCAGGCAAGCGATGATGGAGTTGATGCAAACGCTTTTGCCTGAGCCGGTGGCGCCGGCAATCAACAGGTGGGGCATTTTGGCCAGATCGGCCGCCACGACCTGTCCGGACACGTCCTGGCCCAGGGCAATGGCCAGCTTGGACCTGGCCTTGAGCTTCTGAAAAGCGGCGGTTTCGATTATACCTCGGAGTCCCACCAAGGCAGTGGCGGTATTTGGCACCTCGATGCCCACGACGGTCTTCCCCGGCACCGGCGCCTCGATGCGCAGGGGATAGGCACCCAGGGCCAGGGCCAGGTCATTCTGCCGGGCCACGATGCGGTTCACGGTGATGCCTGGGGCGGGCTGAACGCCGAACTGGGTCACCGTGGGGCCTTGATTGACCTCGACTACCCGGGC
>JACQYG010000125.1 GCA_016208345.1 Chloroflexota bacterium | reverse complement strand
GGCGGTCAAAGAGAAAAAAGACTCCTCCCTGAACGTGGGCATGAAACTGGTGCAGGCGGGCCAGGCCCAGGCCCTGGTCTCCGCCGGGAACTCCGGCGCGGTGATGGCCGCTGCCCTCTTCAACCTGGGCCGCATCAAGGGCATCGAGCGCCCGGCCCTTGGGACGGTATATCCCACCGTCCGCGGCAAGTGCTTTCTCCTGGACATCGGCGCCAACACCGACTGCAAGCCGGAATACCTCCGGCAATTCGCCATCATGGGCTTGGCTTATTGGGAGAGGGTCTTCGGAGTTCCGAACCCCCGGGTCGGCTTAGTCTCTAACGGCGAGGAGGAGGGCAAGGGCTCTATGCTGGCCCGGGACGCCTACCAGCTCCTGAAACAGACTAGGCTCAACTTCGTCGGCAACGTGGAGGGGAAAGACGTGCCCCTGGGCCTGGCTGACGTGGCCGTCACCGATGGCTTCACCGGCAATGTGATGATCAAGCTCTCCGAAGGCGTGGCGGAGATGCTGGTTGGTTTCCTGAAAGAAGAGATCAAGAAGCGGCCCCTGGCGATGGCGGGGGCGGTCCTGGCCCGGCCGGCCTTCGAGGCCTTGCGGAAACGCCTGGACTACTCTGAGTACGGTGGTGGGCCGCTCCTGGGAGTGGATGGTGTGGTGATCGTGGCCCACGGCCGTTCCAATGCCTACGCCATCAAGAATGCCGTCAGGGTGGCCAAGGAGGCCGTGGATCGGAAGCTGGTGGAGGCGATCAGAGAGGGTGTTAGGTAACCGATGCGTAAATCCCGTCGCGTGGTCATCACTGGCATGGGGGCGGTAACCCCCCTGGGGCTCACCGTCCAGGAGCTCTGGGATGGGCTTATCCAGGGTCGGAGCGGGGTAGGCCCGATAACCTCCTTTGACGCCAGCGCCTATCCCACCCGGGTCGCTGCCGAGGTGAAGGGTTTCGATCCGCGCAACTACATGGATGTCAAAGAGGCCCGGCGCATGTCCCGCTGCTCTCAACTGGCCCTGGCCGCTGCCCAGATGGCGCTGGAGGACGCGGGGATAAAAACCCCCCTGGAGGAGTACGAGCGCACCGGGGTGCTGGTGGGAACGTCGGTGGGCGGCTTCTCTGAGGGCATCGAGGGCCACAAGGTTATGTTGGAAAAAGGTGGACTGCGCCTGAGCCCCTTCTTCGGCACCACTATTCTGCCCAACATGCCCAGCTTTCAGGTCAGCTATACCTTCGGGGCCAAGGGCTACACGAATTCCATATCCACCGCCTGTGCCACCGGCACCCAGGCTATCGGGGAGGCTGCTGATGTCATCCGTCGGGGGGCCGCTGACACCATCATCGCTGGCGGCACCGAGGCCATCGTGGTCGAGATAGGCATCGCCGCCTTCTGCGTGATGCGGGCCCTCACCACCCGCAACGACGAGCCCGAAAGGGCCAGCCGCCCATTCGACCTGCACCGCGATGGCTTTGTGCTTGGTGAGGGGGCGGGGATTGTGATCCTGGAGGAGTTGGAACACGCCCGGGCCCGGGGGGCGCGTATCTATGCCGAGGTGCTGGGCCATGCCAGCTCCTCGGATGCCTACCATCTGGCGGCGCCGGACCCGGAGGGGAAGGGGGCCATCCGGGCCATGCTCTGGTCCCTGGCAGATGCGGGAATAAGGCCAGAAGAAGTAGACTACATCAATGCCCACGGCACATCCACGCCGATCAACGATGCCGTGGAGAGCCTGGCTATCAAGCAGGTCTTCGGCGAGCATGCCTACAAGGTGCCCATCAGCTCCACCAAGTCCATGATCGGCCACGCTATGGGCGGCGCCGGGGCCATCGAGGCCATCGCCTGCGCCTTGACCATTCACCACAACCTGATTCATCCCACGGTCAATTATGAGACTCCGGACCCGCAGTGCGACCTGGACTACGTGCCCAACGTGGCCCGCCCGGCCCGGGTGGACGTGGCCCTCTCCAACTCCTTCGGCCTGGGCGGGCAGAACGCCTGCCTGGTCCTGGGGCGCATGTGACATTGATGGCCAGGAGCCTGAGGCTCGGGCGGTTCCGGCTCAGGTCAAAAGCCTGGCATTGCGAGTAAAGCTATGGAGAAAGACTGAATGCAAACCTACACCAACGAGGTCCTGGTGAAGCGACGGGCCACCCTGGGGAAATACGCCTCCCTGGGCGGCTTTGGGCTCCTGGTCGCCTCGGTGTTGATATCCCTGGACGTGCGGTACATTGTCTGGGCTTATGCCGCCATGTTGGGCGGGCTTTTGCTCTTCAATATCGGAATGCTCAACACCAGACGCTGGGGCGGCAAGCTCCGCATGGATCAGGTGCTGGCCCGAGCCCTGAAAGGTATCGACGACCGCTATCGCCTCTTCAACTACTACTTGCCCGCCGACCACGTGCTCCTGACCCCCACCGGCATCTTCGTCTTCGAGCCCCGGCTCCACGACGGTGAGATCCGCTGCCATGGCGACAAGTGGAAGCGCCGCGGCGGGCGCTTCCGTCTCCTGCAGTCCATCTTCGGCGAGCCCCTGGGCAACCCCACCAGGGACGCCAACCGCGACGCCGCGGCCATGACCAAGTACGTCGCCGAACACGTCCCTGACGTGGATACTCAGGCCGTCCCGGTCCAGGGAGTGGCGGTGTTCGCGCACGCCAACGCAACCTTGGTGTTGGAAGACCCCATGGTGCCAGTGGTCCTCTCCAAAGACTTGAAAAACTTCATGCGCCGGGCCGGCGGCCAGCCCAAGATGCCTCCTGAGATGTATAAGCAGTTGGCCCGGGAATTCCAGGGTAAAATCCAATCGGGGTGATCGCTATGATCAAGCAGCCTGGCTCCAAGATGTGCTTCGTCTGTGGCGGCAATAATCCCATTGGCTTGCATGCCGAGTTCTACGTGGACGGCGAAGAGATCTTCACCGAGTTCGTGCCACGGGAAGAGCACCAGGGCTATCCCGGGATCATGCACGGTGGCCTCCAGAGCACCATCCTGGACGAGACCATCGGCCGGGCTGCCTTTCTGAAGCGCCTGTGGATGGTCACCGCCAGGATGGAGGTCACCTACCGCGCGCCGGTGCCCATCGGTCAGAAGATCCGCGTTACTGGCCGGACACAAGAGGTGCGCGGGCGCACCATGACCGCCACCGGGCAGATAGTGCTGGGAGACGTCACGGTGGCGGTGGAGGCCAGGGGCCTGTACGTTCAGATCCCCGAGGAACGTCGCCGGGAGGTGGAGCGCCTGGTCTTTGGCCGTGAGATCCCATCGCTGGAATACCTCCTGGAGCTGGAGGCCCAGCAAGAGGCGTGAAGATGGGCCTCGTGAGGTCCCTGGGACGACTTATCGCCGACCGCTTGGGCATCCCGTCGGCCGTCCTGGCCTACCTGGAGGCCAAAGATAGGATCGGCCAGCCCTCGCCGGTGGGCATCTCCCGGGAGCGCATCTCCATCGAAGCCCGCCATATTGGGCGAGCCTGGCTCAACGGTGCCGTCTTGGAACTCAACCAGGCCGGGGTGCTCCCCTACTGGGCCCAGGAGCAGTACGACCCTCAGAGCACCAGCTTCATCCCCCGAGGCCAGGGCCTTCTCTCTCTGAACGTGACCCACCGGGACTGGACCTCCCTGGGCAACCTGGCCGCCGACCGGGAGGCTATCGTGGACCCTCGGGGCCTCCTGACCCCCTGGTTCGACGGCTGGTCCCTGGACTTCTGGCTCCTGGCCGGTGGCCGGCTCCTGGCCCCCTCCCGGCTGAAGAGCGTGAAGCAGCGTATATTGTTGGAGCCGCCCAGCGTCGTCACCGAGTTCCAGGAAGCCGGCTTCGGGGTCCGGGCCCAGGCCTTTGCCACCCAAGTGGAAGGCGGCGAATGGCTTCTCCAGGAAGTGGCAGTGGTCAACCTGGAGGCAGAATCCTCAGAGGCGATTTTCTATTTCGCCCTGCGCCCTTACAACCCCGAG
>JACQYG010000124.1 GCA_016208345.1 Chloroflexota bacterium | reverse complement strand
GTGTCGGTCGGATGCAGAGGGCCCGGCCGGGGGTGGCATTGATTGCCCTGCGGGCTGGGGCGCCCATCCTGCCAGTGGCCATCACTGGCACCGAGACGGCCGTCCCCCAGTGGAGGCGCCTGCGCCGGCCCCGCATCAGGCTGGTGGTGGGGAAGCCGTTTTGCCTGGAACCCGGCCCCCAACGCATGACCAAAGAGCGGCTGGTAGCGTTGTCAGATGAAGCCGCCCGGCATATCGCCGAGCTCCTGCCGCCAGAATATCAGGGCTACTATGGAGGGCATCCATAGAGCCAGGCATCGCAGCCCTCTTCTCGGTTGCCTCGACATCTAAAACACGGGGGTTTATCCTCACCGTAGAACTGGAGACCTATGGAAGTTATCCTGGCCAAAGAGATGGGATTCTGCTGGGGTGTGAAGAGGGCCCTGGAGTTGGCCGAGAAAGCGGCGGCCCAACACGGCCAGGTCCACACTCTGGGTGCCCTGGTGCACAACGACCAGGTGGCGAGGCGACTGGAGAGCCTGGGCGTGCACGTGGCGGAGAACGTGGCTGATGTGGCAGAGGGTGTGGTTGCCATCACCTCCCACGGTGCCCCGCCTCAGGTGGCTGAGGCGGCCTATAGGCATGGCCTGACGGTGGTGGACACCACCTGCCCCTTCGTGCGCCGGGTGCAGCGGTTGGCCAGGGAGATGGCCGAGGACGGCTACACCGTCTATGTCTTCGGCGACGAAGGGCATTCCGAGGTGGTGGGCATCGTTGGGTGGAGCGGCGGCAGGGCCCGGATCATTAACTCTGCCGACCAGATCGATCCAGATGCCCGGAAGATCGGTTTGCTCTCGCAGACCACCAAGAACTTGGACGCGTATCGCCACCTGGCGATGGAGGTGATGCGGCGTTCCCTGGGCACCTGCTTCGAGGTCAGGGTTCACAACACCATCTGCGACGCCACCCTGAAGCGGCAGGAAGCGGCCGCTCTGCTGGCCGGACAGGCCGAGGTGATCATTGTGGTGGGCTCGGCCAAGAGCGCCAACACCCGGCGCCTGGTGGAGCTTTGCTCAGCCCAGGGTCTGCCAACATACCGCATCGAGGAAGCCGGCGAGATCGACTTCGCCTGGCTCCGGGACAAAAAGAAGGTAGGGGTCACCGCCGGCGCCTCCACCCCGGATTGGATCATCGGTCCGGTGGTAGATACGCTTCGGAAGTTGTGAGTAGAGCGGGTTAGGTTTTCTTTACTTGTAAAGAATGGCGACCCGGTTTGTCGCCATATCGGCTTTCGCTGACGGTTGATTTGACATTTTTGCCGCCATCACCGGGTTTGAGCGAAGTTTGAGGACGGGCTTGACCGATCCCTATCGCGCCGCTTACGAGAAGGTTTGCCAGGAACTGCGCTCGGCGGACCCCCAGATCCTGGCAGGCAACGCCGACATCGAATACCGCGTCCTGGACGGTGGCGGCCTGCTGACGTTGCCGTTCTTTGGACGCGCCCAAACGGTGACCTTTCCGGCACTGGAGATCCGAGACGCTCAGACCGGCCAGACGCCGCCGCTGGCGCACCAGATCCTGATGCTCCACCACCTGAAACAGGCCGATGGGGCGCAGCCCACCGGCCAGTGGGTGTCCTTCCGTCTCCTGCCGGACGGTCGAGTCTACGAGCGGGCGTTCCGGGCCAGGGCCCTGGAGCCCCTGGCCCGGACCTTTGGCGGAGACGCCCAGGCCTTTCAGCGGGCGGCGCGGAAGCTGGGCGGCGAGCCCATGCGCCTGGGCGATGTCTCGTACCTGTTTAGGGTTTTCCCCCGGCTCTTCCTGGCCGTGGTGATCTGGCTGGGGGACGAGGAGTTCCCGGCGGAGGCGAACATCCTGTTCGACTCGACGGCGGGCCACTACCTGCCCACGGAGGATCTGGCCGTAGTGGGGGGGATGTTAAGCGGACGGCTGGTCAAAGAGGCCAGGAGATGATGCCATCCGATCTGGTGATACGCCCGGCGGACCGGCCGGACTTAAGGGCCTGTTTGGAGCTGGATAACTCCATCACCACCAACTACGTGTGGCAGATCGACCAGCGGATGGAGGAGGAGACCATCAACGTGGCCCTGCGCAAGGTTCGCCTGCCCCGGGCCCTGGTGGTGCCTTATCCCCGGGATGCCGGGCACCTGATCGAGAATTGGCGCCAGGCGGACCTGTTCCTGGTAGCGGTGAGATACGGCCAGGTGCAGGGTTACCTGGACCTGGCCGTCCAGCCCTGGCACCAGGCCGGGTGGATACACAACCTGGTGGTGGCCCCCGTCTTTCGGAGGCAGCGTATCGGCACGGCGCTCCTGCAGAGGGCCCGGCAGTGGTGCCAGGAGCAATCGCTGCGCAAGCTCATGGCCGAAACCTCTACCAAGAACCCCCAGGCGGTGGCCTTTTACCAGAGGCATGGCTTTGTCTTTTGCGGGTTCAACAAAAAGACGATCAGGCCTCTTGCGGTGCTGGCGGGAAGGAGGCTATGTTGGCTGGACCGAACACCAGGACCTGGAGCCATTTGCTGGGCAGGGGCCAGGCTGCTTGGCCCGACGCTGGGGCCGGCCTGCTTCTGCTGCTACTGTGTCTTCTCTTCTTCTGGCGCATCCTGACCCCTGATCCCTTGAACCGCGCCTGGTTTGCCCCGGGTGATTTCACCGACCAGTTCTCGGCCACCCGCATCTATCTGGCTCACGAATTGGCCCAGCGTCGCCTGCCCCTGTGGAACCCCTATAACTTCGCCGGCGGGCCCTTCCTGGCTGACAGCCAGACCGCGGTGCTTTATCCTCCCGTTCTGCTCACTGCCCTTTTCTTCGGCCGTGGTGGATTCAGCCTGGAGCTACTGGAGCATGAGGCCGTATTCCACTATCTCCTGACCAGCATCTTCACGTACCTCCTGGTCCGGCGCCTGACCTCCCGGCGGCTTCCGGCCCTGGTCTCGGCGATAGCGTACACCTATGGCTCCTACCTCACCTCGTACCCCAAGCTGCAACTGGCTATCCTGGAAGCCCAGACCTGGCTGCCGCTCGTGCTATTCTTTGTGGATCTGGCGGCCGAGAGGTTTTCTTTACTAGAGAAGAAGGGCGGCCTGGCGGCTCTCGCCCTGGCCAGCCTGGGGCTGGGCAGCGCGGCCCTGGCCGGCCACCCCCAGACCTTTTTGTACGTCTTTTACCTTTCCCTGGCTTTCTTG
>JACQYG010000123.1 GCA_016208345.1 Chloroflexota bacterium | reverse complement strand
GACCTGCGTCACCGTCTTGATGGCGTTGAGGACATTGATCGGGTAGGCGTTCTTCAGGAAGATGATGAAACAATGGCCAGCAGAGAGGGCATAGGCGTTCTGCTTAGCCAGCTCGATCATCTCCTCGTCCGTCCCAGCCCAACGGACCAGGCATGCCCCGGAGGACTCACAGAAGGCGAGCCCAAACTTGATCCCCGGCACGGTTTCCACCAGGGTCTCGTACAGGTCCTCCACGGTCTTGATGAAGTGGGATTGGCCCAGGATCAGGTTGACCTCCTCGGGCTTCTGCACCCTGACGATCTTGAGCTCCATCTGCGGCCTCCTTGGCTTTCGGTCGAAATTGACAATTGACAAGTCATCTCATCGGTAGCTGCCGTTATACTTTGAAGGCTGGCTATGCAGACACCAGGCGCCCTTTGGGTTCAGGAATCGGATGCCCCAGTTCTTTAGCAGTCTCAATCCATTCATGGATCACTACTTCCACATTGGCCAGAGCTTCCTGATACGTTGCCCCGTCGGCCATGCAACCAGGTAGCTCCGGGACTTCAGCGATGAAGGCTTCGTCTTGTCACCCTAATAGATCACTTCATGCCGAGCTATCTTTGCCCCTGGTTTATACCTCAGAGTCTGGTTGCGAATTCACTTGACCTGAAACTGTTTCGCCTTCGCACTTATATGGTAGCCTTGGAACGCAGTTGGCTGTGATTCTTCGTTGCCACACCAACCGCTCGCGGATTTCGGTTCCTGATAGTGCTAATAACTGCTGAAGGTGCACGTGCGGGATCAGATAGATATTGATAGCTCGTCCCTCTAAGTCCCGAGTCACGGTGTTGGCTGAGCTGTGGGGGCGTAGTTCTTCAGGATGATTGGCAGGTAGATACGCCCGCGGGGCGTGGCGGAAGGCGTCGGCGTGGGAGTGCCCGCTGCGGGGTAGATGTAGCTGATGCCGGCGATGTCATCTGATTCCAGGGATCTCTTCTTCGTCTCACCAGTGGAGCCGTAGCCATACATGGTCTTCTCGGCGTCCGCAGTACCGTAGAGATCGAGCAACTGCAGGACGTGGCCCAACTCATGGGTGGCGATGTCCTGCACATCCATCTTCTCGGCGCTGCCATCGGTGGCCCAGGTATAGATGAGGTCGTTAAACTCGATGTCGAATTCTACGAGGGTCCGGGGGTCTGCGAGACGCCATGTCCAGCATGTGGCTATGGAACCAGTGTCCGCCTGCCGCCACATGACAGAGTTCTCCTCGTCATAGGCCTTCTCGGTCTTGGTCGTGGTCCCACCGTAGCGGAAGCGGAAGTCTGCACCAGCGACGTTGCTCCACGTAGCGGCAGCCGCCTGGACGGCTGCACCCTCCCCCGTGGTGTCGAGGGTGTTCTCGTTGATCTTGTACACCTCCGACATGGGTTGCGGGTAGCTGCCCTTGGGCCACTTCCCGCCTCCGTAGGAGTAGGTAACCGTGAAATAGAAGCCGTTGCTTGTTCCGCCGTCGGTGATGACGTGCACGTTGCCGCTGCTGACCCCGCCGGGGACCTTGGCCACGATCTGGCTATCGCTCCATGTCACGACGCAGGCGTTATAATAGGTCGAGCCAACCCGCCAGAATCTAACATAACTGGTACCCTGGGTCACGCCGAAGTTGGAGCCAGTGATAGTTATGACGGTGGCATCGGCCGGGCAGGTGCCCCTGCCCGCCGACCCGAGCTGGTCTTGCTTCGCGGGCCCGCTGCTCGGGCTGATGTTGGTGATGGCGGGCACGGCGGCCGCGCCGACGGAGGCAGGCCCTAGCCTCCCCTCCTCATGCAGGAAATTGCGCTCAATCGAGGGGCCCTTGCCCTGCATGATCGCCTGGAGCCGCGCCAGGAACGTGTCTACCGATACGCCCACCTCCACCACTTTGGTGCACCTTCCACGCTCACCTGGCATTTTTCTGACTGCCGAGAAGCTTACTTCCCTGAATCGAGATACCGATCTCGCTGGATTTGATCTCGGTCAGGTCAAGTAAAAGCACCAAGGGCCGCTTGAAGGCTCAGGGACCCTTTGGAGGTGTGGGGTCCGGCTCAGGAGCCGTGTGCCCGGTTGGATTATGCGGTGCCTCAGCTGGCGGGGGACCAGTCGGCCTTCCCACTCTAAGAGCACCTCCTGGTAGAAAACCATGAAAGATGCCTTCAGTTTTCGGTTCCAGGTAGCCCTGATTGCGGTTTCATGGTGTAGTACACAGTCATTATACCACGCCGGGTGGCGGCAAAGTCAAGGAATGAAGGTGCATGATTTGTAGCAATTGGTTTCCTTTTGGGCGTGTGCCGGAGGATGACCAGGCTGGGATTTTGTTGAGGGAGAAGCGCGCCTTTTCAGGGGCATCCCTGGCGTAAGCTTTCACCGCCCATCCTGCCACCAGGAACGACGACCGTGATCTCCGTGCCCGCCTGGCCCTCGATGATCTCCTCCACGGGGATCTTGACCTGCGTGTGGTGGGTGCGATAAGTTTCCCTGCCGTCTCGGGCTGTGCCCTGGACGATGATGCTGGCCTG
>JACQYG010000122.1 GCA_016208345.1 Chloroflexota bacterium | reverse complement strand
GGTCGGCGACAAAGTGCCGGTGGCCCTTGTGGGTGCCACGTTGATCGACGGGCACGGTGACGGCACGACAACGATCACCCTCAAACCCACCAAGATGCGAGGCATCCTGTCCGAGGGAATGGTCTGTTCGGGAAAAGAACTAGGGCTTTCCGACGACCACACCGGCATTCTCATCCTGGAGCCTGATGCCCCGGTGGGCATGCCCCTGGCTGACTATTTGGGCGACGTGGTCTTTCACTTCGAGCTTACGCCCAATCGCTCCGACTGCCTGTCACTCCTGGGCATCTCTCGAGAGGTGGCGGCCATCCAACGGATACACGGCGCCGGCGGCCAACCGGTAGCGCTTCGCACGCCCAGGCTGGACTGCCCAGAGACGGAACCGGAGGTGACCAGCCTCGTAGATCTTTCCATCGAAGACCCTGACCTGTGCCCCCGCTATTCGGCCACGGTCATCCGAGGGGTAAGGGTTGGCGAGTCCCCCCGGTGGCTGCAGGATCGGCTCCGGTCGGCAGGCCAGCGCCCCATCAACAACGTCGTGGACGTGACCAACTACGTGATGCTGGAGATGGGGCAGCCCCTGCACGCCTTCGACTATGACCTGATCAGTGGCAAGAGGATCATCGTGCGCCGGGCCCGGGGGGGCGAGAGCATCGTATCCCTGGATGGCGTCCTCCGAGAGTTGACCCCGGACATGCTGGTCATCGCCGATGCACGGCGACCAATTGCCATTGCCGGCGTCATGGGTGGCCTGGAGAGTGAGGTCACCGAGAATACCGTTAACGTCCTCCTGGAGTCGGCCAATTTCAACCCGACCAGCATCCGTCGCACGGCCCGGGCCCTCAAGATCCCCAGCGAGGCCCAGAAGAGGTTTGAGAAGGGCCTCTCGCCCGAGGGGACGGTGCCCGCTGCCCGCCGGGCCACGCGGCTGATCCAGGAGCTGGCCGGGGGGCAGGTCGCCAAAGGAGTGGCCGACGCCTATCCTATGCCCCGTGAACGCCAGCCAGTTGGCCTCCCGGTGGGGGAGGTGAAACGGCTCCTGGGCATCACCCTCCCCGTGCCGGAGATAGTGCGAGCATTGGAAGCCCTGGATTTCCAGTGCAGCGTGGAGGGTGACTATGTCTGGGTCATGCCACCGTACCAGCGGAGGGACATCAACATCCCCGCCGACGTTGTGGAGGAGGTGGCACGCCTGCTGGGCTACGACCGGATACCCGATACCATGCTCTCTGGGAGCATGCCGACCTACGAGGCCCCACAAGAGCTAGCCTGGGAAGAAGTGACCCGGGATGTCCTGACCGGAGCCGGGTTCAGCGAGGTCATCACTTATTCACTAATTAATAAACAGGGCACGGACAAGCTCCTGCTGGGAGGAAGTCTCGTTTCTAGTAAAGACGCCGCTGCGGCAATAGCAAGGAAGGGCAAAGCCCCCCTAACCCCCTCCACCGCCCTGGAGGCCATTGATTCTTTACTAGGAAAGGAGCCTCCCTTGCTGGTGGCCAACCCCCTGTCTGCCGAGGCGGAGGCGCTCAGGACCACCGCCCTGGTCTCCATGCTGGAAACCCTGGAACGAAATCTGCGCCACACTGACCGGGATGTCCACCTCTTTGAGCTGGGCCGGATCTATCTCCCCAGGGGCCAGGACCTGCCCGAAGAGCGCCGTGTCCTGACCCTCGCCATGGGCCAGTACCGCACTGGTAGATCCTGGGGAGTTAAGGAGGAGAACGATTTCTTCGACCTGAAGGGTGTTCTCGAGGCGCTCTTGGGGCGAATGGGCATTAGAGCCTATCGTCTGGTTCCTGCTGCTCATCCTACCTTTCACCCTGGAAGAACGGCGGTATTGGCCGTGAGTCCCAAGCCCACGGGTTCCAGACGACAGGTTTCCAGAGAAAAAGAGGAGATACTGGGCATCCTGGGCGAAGTCCATCCTAAGGTCAGGCAGAACTTCGATATCAAACAGCGAGCCTACCTGCTGGCGGTGGACTTCCAGAAACTCACCGAGTTCGCCACCACCTCCCGCCAGCATCAACCGTCGCCCAGATTCCCGGCGGTGGTGCAGGACATCGCGTTGATTCTGGACGCCGCCATACCTGCCGAAAAGGTGCTGGAGGTCATACTGCGAGCGGGAGGGAGGCTGGTCAAAGAGGCCAGGCTTTTCGACGTGTATCAAGGCGAGCCCATACCGCCGGATAAGCGTAGCCTGGCCTACTCGATAAGCTATCAGGCCCCAGCGCGCACCCTGACCGACGAGGAGGTGGCGAAGGCTCAGCAAGGTATCGTCTCAGCGCTGAATAGGGAATTTGGGGCAATCCTGAGAGGCCCGGCAGGGCTTTCCTAAAGTAATCATTTCAGCAACCTATAGCGGTAAGCGTCGGCAATAGACGTGCCGCAAAGAGGTCAAAGGCATCGGGAATAAAGCGAAGATTCAGTAAGCGCAGCAAACCGATGACACGATTCTACCCATGTCATTACACCTTCACCAACCCCTTGCGGATGGCGTAGAGGACGGCCTGGGTGCGGTCATAGACGTGGAGCTTGGCAAAGATGTTGGCGATGTGGTTCTTCACCGTCTTCTCAGTGATGGAGAGCTGACCAGCGATCTCTTTGTTGCTGTTACCTTTGCCGATGAGGGTGAGCACCTCTCGTTCTCGCTCGGTCAAGTCATCGCAGAAGGGAGTGCGGCCGGCCGGCTCCTCGCCGGGCAGGGCAGCGAACTGGCGCAGCACCTTCTGGGCAATGGTGGAGCTGAGGAGCGATTCCCCGTGCGCCACGGCACGGATGGCCCGCAGCATGGTCTCTGGATCGGCTTCCTTCAAGATATAGCCTCGACCACCGGCCTTGAGCCCGGCAAAAACGAATTCGTCATCTTCGAACATGGTGCAAAAGATGATGCCCACGTGAGGCATCTCACGGCGTAAGGTGCGGGTCGCTTCCACGCCGTCCAGGCCGGGCATCTTGATGTCCATGAGGATGACGTCTGGCATCAGTGCCCGGGCCTGCTCCAGCGCCTCGCGGCCGGTGCCAGCCTCGCCCACCACACGCACATCCTCCTCTGCCTCCAGCATCTTGCGGATGCCTTTACGGAAGAGGGTATGGTCGTCGGCGATCAAGATACTGATCTTGTCCATGTCCTTACTGCCTCCGCTTGAATGGGCACCCGCACGACCAATACCGTCCCCCGGCCTGGTGCGCTTTGCACCTCGAACTGCCCACCGAGCTGCCCCACCCGCTCCCGCATGCTCCACAGCCCCAGATGCATGCCGGAACGGAAGGCCTGGGGGTCGAAGCCCTGCCCATCGTCGGCGACGCGCAGGGTTACGTGAGCCTCATCGCGCATCAGGGCTACGTCAACCCGACGAGCCTGGGCGTGCCTGACCACGTTGTTCAACGCCTCCTGGACGATGCGAAAGAGAGCGGTCTCCACAGGGGCGGGCAGCCGTTCGCCTTCATCAGCAGCGAACTCGATGGCCAGGCCATGCTCTTGCTGGCAGCGAGCCAGGTATTCGCGTAAGGCCGGCACCAGCCCCAATTCGTCCAACACCGCTGGCCGCAGATCGTAGATCAGGCGGCGGATGTCCTGGATGTTGGCCTGGGCCAGCTCAGCCAACTCCTCGATCTCCAAAGCGGCTGGATGATCCTGTTCCAGGAGCTTGCGGGCTGTGCGCAGGCGGATGTTCAGGCTGGCGAGGGCGGGCCCCACCCCATCGTGCAGTTCTCGTGCGATGCGCCGCCGCTCCTCCTCCTGGGCCGCCGTCACCTGGGCCAGTTGCTGGCGCAGGATGGCCAGCCGCTCCTCGTGCAAACGGGCGTTCTCCAGGGCCAGGGCGGCGCTCTGGGCCAGGGTGGTGAGGAGTTCCAGGTCGTCCTGGGTGTAGAGGTCGCCAGAGCGTTTCGCCCCCAGGGTCAGGATGCCCAACGGCCTTTCGCCGGCCAGGAGGGGCACGGCCAGCGTCGCCCCGGCCCGGCGCAAGTCCTCGGCCTGGGGGGAGCGGTCGTCGGGGATCAGCACCAGAGGCCGTCGTTCCCGGGCCAGCCAGGCAGCCAGCCCGCTCTGGGTCGGACGTGGCAGCCAGACTTCCGAAGTCTCAGAGACTTCGGAAGTCTTCTCCGCTTTTTGAGAAGATCCAGCCGGACGGTACTGGCCGTCATCCAGAAGCCATAGAGTGGCCCCTTCAGCTCCCAGGGTCTCGGTCACCGTGCCCAGCACCAGGCGCACCACTTCCCCCCTTCCGCGCAGGGTGCTCAACCCACGGCTGAAGCTGGTCAGGGTTTGGCGCGCCTCGTACTCCCGGCGGAAGAAGGCCCGGTCCACGAAGGTCTGGATGCGCCCCCGGGCCGGCTGGAAGAGGGCGGCGACGAAGAGGGCAGGAAGGAGGACCACCAGGAAGGATTGCTGGCCGGTTAGACCCTGGAAGAGGTAGCCGGTAAGCAGCGAGAGGAGCAGGAAGACGGCAGTGAGGGTGGCCGTCAGCAACGAGTAGACCAAGCCCTTACGGATGACCACCCGGATGTCGAAGAGTTGGTAGCGCAGGACGGCGTAGCCGACGGAGAGGGGGTAGAGAGCTGCGATGACACCACCCCACTGAGGGTTGGCTGGTGGTGAGAAGTGGATGGCAAAGGGAGCCCAGAAGAAGGGGACGAAACCGCTTATGCCCAGACCGATACCGGCGAGAAGCGCCAGGGCCTGCTGCTGGATCAGCGGCGGGGTGTCTTTCCGCAGGATGATCTGGAGCGGGGGCAAAGTCTTGTTGAGAACTGTCCCGCCCCCGAAGATCAGGAAGGATCCCCAGGTGGCCGACAGGGTATAGAAGCGCCACCAATCTGGCCGGTCCAGGCGAGAAGCCAGGAAGAAGAGTGCGGGAAAATAGACCGTGGCGGCGATGGCCAGGGCTACGAAGGCCGGGATCAAAGGCCAGCGAACCAGGAACTCCTTGCGAGCGCGGTCGGCAGGGAAACTCCAAAAGAAGATCCACCCTGCCACGCAGATTGTACCTATCCACGGCTGGAGGAGGTACGCCGTCCACTTCTGCTGGCTGAGAAAGTACTCCCATACCATCAGGAAGCCTGCGTAAGATGAAAGGTAGAGGAGGAGATAGCAGGTGAGCCGGCTGCTGGGGTTGCGAACGTAGACGAAGATACTGACGGCCACGCAGAGGAGGCCAACGAAGAGGTAGCCAGGGATGAAGCGCAATATGATATCGGGGGTGAACTCCATCGTCGGCACGGCGATCTGGAGCCTCTGGTCGCCTCGCTCCACGGTGTAGACCAGGGTGCCGCCGATACCCGCCTCCCGCACCAGGCGGCGCATCTCCCGCCAGTGCTGTCCGTTCACCTCCACGATGCGGTCCCAGGGGCGCAGGCCAGCCTGCCAGCCGGTAAAGTCCTGGGGAGTGAAGCCGCTGACGACCCGATCGGGGGCGTAGAAGAAGCCGGGAAAAGGACGGCCAATCTGGCTGGCGATAGAGTAGAGGGAGGCGCTCCAAACCGAGACAACAACTACTATCACGCTCGCGACCACCCAGTGAGGGCGCAAAGTGGGAACGGCAGCAGAGCTCTCGTTCACCGCTCATCCTCCTCGCGGGCGCCAAGTAACGGCAAACCCTGGCGACTGGGGACATTCGCCTGATGCGGAATGGTAATCATCAACTTCGTTCCTTGCCCCGGCGTGCTCTCCAACTCGAACCGCCCGCCTAACTGCTCCACCCGCTCCCGCATGCTCCACAGTCCCAGGTGCGTCCCCGGCCGGGGTGCCTGGGGATCGAAACCTTGCCCGTCGTCGGCAATGCGCAGGGTCACCCCTCCCCGATCACGAGTCATGGCCACCTCCACTCGCCGCGCCTGGGCGTGCTTGGCCACGTTCGCCAGCGCCTCCTGGACGATCCGGAACAGCGCCGTCTCCAGCGGAGCGGAGAGCCGCTCGTCGCTCTCCGGCAAAGAAAGAGCCACCTCCAGGCCCTGCTCCTCTTGATAGCGGGTCACGTACTCCCGCAGGGCTGGTACCAACCCCAGCTCGTCCAATGCAGCGGGACGCAAGTCGTAGATCAGACGGCGGATGTCCTGGATGTTGGCCTGGGCCAGGTCGGCCAGCTCCTCGATCTCCCCGGCTGGCAGATGCTGGTCCCGCTCCAGGAGCTTGCGGGCCGTGTGCAGGCGGACGTTCAGGCTGGCCAGGGCGGGCCCCACCCCGTCGTGCAGCTCCCGGGCGATGCGCCGCCGCTCCTCCTCCTGGGCCGCCGTCACCTGGGCCAGTTGCTGGCGCAGGATGGCCAGCCGCTCCTCGTGCAGACGGGCGTTCTCCAGGGCCAGGGTGGCACTGTGGGCCAGGGTGGTGAGGAGTTCCAGGTCGTCCTGAGTGTAGAGGTCGCCGGAGCACTTCTCCCCCAGGGTCAGGATGCCCAACGGCCTTTCGCCGGCCAGGAGGGGCAAGGCCAGCATCGCCCCGGCCCGGCGCAGGTCCTCCGCCTGGGGGGAGCGGTCGTCGGGGATCAGCACCAGGGGCCGTCGTTCCCGGGTCAGCCAGGCAGCCAGCCCGCTCTGGGTCGGACGTGGCAGCCAGACTT
>JACQYG010000149.1 GCA_016208345.1 Chloroflexota bacterium | reverse complement strand
TGATCAACAGTGCCGTTATTATCAGGAAGAAATTCAGCAAGATGAGCAGGAAAACGAACCGCGACCTGACGCTGCCCGGCCCTGTCCGTCTCTCTTCCATGCTGTTATTCCCCTCGGCTACTCTCAGGCCATCAGGTTGATCTGGGGGCCGCCAGGCAGACCAGGTTACGGCCCCCCTGTTTGGCCGCATACAGGGCCTCATCGGCCCGGACTATCACTTCCCCGGCCGAGTTGGCGTGAACGGGGAACGTGGCCACCCCCTGGCTCACGGTGAGCCGCAGCTCCAGCCCGGGCTGTGGCTCGAAGACGTTGTCCGCCACCCCTTGTTGGATCCTTTCGGCGACCAGCCTGGCTTGAGCCTCGTCGGCCTCGGGCAAGACGACCGCGAATTCCTCTCCCCCATAGCGGGCCACGATATCCACGTCGCGCACCGAAGCGGTCAGGATGCCGGCCAGACCCTTCAAGACCTGGTTGCCGGCCTCGTGGCCGTATTGATCATTGACCTTCTTGAAGAAGTCGAGGTCGATCATGATCATGGAGAGGGAGCGCGAAAAACGCTCGGCACGCTTTATCTCAGAGTCTAAAAGCTCTCTCATGGTCCTCTGGTTGAAAAGCCCGGTGAGCCCATCGGTGCGCGCCAGGCGCTCGGTGTCTTCGTACAACTGAGCGTTCTTCAGGGCCACGTTGGCCTGATTGCGCAGGATAGATAAGAGCGCGATCTCCTGGGCGCTGAAGGTGCGGTTATCCTTGGCCAGAGTGAGCACGGCAACTGGTTCGCCATCCTTGCCCAGGGGCAAGGCCAGGAGGGAGCGCCGCGGCCGAGGCTTCTTGCCCTCGGCCTCTGCACCAACGCCGAAGAGGGGCAAAACCTCCGCCTTCCCGGTCAGGGCTAGCTGGTAAAGCATTCGCTCCTCCTGGGGCGACAGCATGGTCTCTGGTGACGGGCCGGAGCCAGGGTGCTCTCTCCCGTCGGAGATGGGAAAGAGCTGCCTCTTCTTGTGGTTGACCAGAAACCCGTGACAGTGATCGGCATTGACCAACCTGCTGGCGCTCTCGATCGCGAGCTGCAATGTCTCGGTGATGCTCAGGGAGGTGCCCAGTTCCCGGGAGACCTCGTACAGGGCGGTGATCTCCTGATGGGCGGTGTCCAGATTGATGTAGAATCGGAAAATGGCCAGGGCCATGAGCAGGATCAGGAGCGTGAAGATCAGGCTGATCAGGCCTGCGGCGCGGTAGATCACCAGGACCGAGGCGGCCATGGGAAGCAAGAACAGGTTGGTGGTCAGGTCTGACAAGTGGTGGGGTTCCGAAAGCTCCGCTGCGATGGGCTCCTCTTTGTGCTGGCCACGCCACCTCTGCAGCACCAGGTTGGCCAGCGAGAAAGTCACGGCGTACCCCAGAAGCCCTAAGATGGGGATCTCAGCCAGGGAGAAGCCAAGGCCGAGCCCGCGAATGGCGTCGAAAACCCACCACGCCACAGCCGCTGCGAACATGTTTTGATTGGCCAGGGCCAGCGAGTTCCAGAGGTGAAGTCGGTGGACGATGCCGCTGCCCACCAGGGCCCCGATGCCAAGGACCACCAGCGCCTCGGCGGGCCCAACCAGTAGAAAGGCCAATATGACTGGCAGGAAGGTGATGCTGACGTAGTTGGCCCGGGGCAGCCTGATGGGCAGGCACTCGGTAGCGACGGCAAAAGCGCCCAGGGCCCAGGCCGACCCTACCGCAGAGAAGCGGCGCTCGGCCAAAGCATAGGCGAGCACCCCGAGTCCGCCGGCCACCACTGCCAGTGTCCTAAGGCCGGGAGAGGAAATAAACCGGCTGCGAAGCGCTGCAATCATTTAACTGGCGCTGGTGACTGTAAACCGCGGCCGCTCCTATGATCCCTGAGCCTGGCGACGCACTCTAGCAAGTGGTCCAACGTGGTTGGGCCACTGCTCCTTTGGATATAGATTATAGCATATCCTCTGACACGCACAAGCATAAAGGGCAGGTAGGAAATCGGGGCGGGTCACTATCTGATCTCCACGGCCATGTCCGTGGGCACGATCTCGAACCAGGTCTTGCCCGGACGGAAAAGGAGAGGTTGGCCGTCTTGGTCAAAGAACTGAAAGAGCTGGTCAGGGGCCTCGCGCCTCCACGTACCCTGGACGACGAGGCCGTCGCGGCAAAGCTGAACCCGATTCTGGCCCCGGAGCACGATGTCGATGGCGGTATTGCCCAGACTGTCCTCCACGATATCGGTTTTCCGGTGCTCGGCGTAGAGGATCACCACGTTGGCCACGCTGAGCTGTTGATTGCTATTGGCATCCAGGTGCGGCTCCCCTTTGACGAAGCGCACATAGGTCTTGGCGGAGGCATCGTACTGCCAACTCACGACGCTGCTGGCCGGGTAGGGCACGGTCACGGTCATGGCGGGGCCGGCAGAGACAGTCGGGGCCTGAGGGCTGAAGGTGAAGCCCTTCAGGGATACCGCTTTCTCTTTTCCCTTATCGCTCAGATACTTGCGCAGGCGATCCCCACTGGTGAAGAGCCGGCCCCGCCAGTCCTTCCCCTCCACGCTGAAATAGGGTGTGGGGTGAGAGTACTCGTCCAGGTCGGTAAGGGTGGACTGAGAGATCGTCCAGCGGATGCGGTCGCTGGCCCCGGAGTGGGCCATGGCGGCATCGAACTGGGGTGCCAATTCGAGATTCACCAGCCGGACACTGCGGATAGGCCCCACCTTGTCCGGGTCCTGGCCCAGGTAGACGGCGGTGAGCCTGGTCACCCACCAGCCCTCCGTGACGTCTTCGAACACCAGGTCCGCCTTCTCCAGGCCGCTCTGGGGGCGTATCTCGGGGTCGTTTCCGATGGGCACGTGGATGGGCCGTCGCTGCAGGAGTGCCGGATCGACGA
>JACQYG010000148.1 GCA_016208345.1 Chloroflexota bacterium | reverse complement strand
GCGCTCACCTCCCACTTCTCGGCTATGTCGGGGACCACCTCCAGCTTCTCGTTCAGCGACACCAGTCCGCTGAAGATCTCCACCACGTACTCCGAGGAGTCAACGTCCTCCACCAGGGCCGGATCCAGGGTCTGGGGCTCATTGCCGGGCAAGCGGAGAACCTGGCCCTGCTCGGGCAGTGGCGCCCTGGTGGGGGCGGCCTCCACCGGCGTCTTGGTGGGGGCGCCGGGCACCGGCGTCTTGATGGGAAGGGGCAGCACCTGGCAGGGCAAGGCGCAGCCGAATATGCTCAGTGCGACGAGCACTAGGCCGAGGGCCTTTATGCCACTTCTAATAGGCACCTTCATAGGGTAAATTCTCAACAAATGAGTCAAAGTTTTCTACCGCAGACCGCTGAGGGCGCCGAGATAAAAGAAAGATCTCTGTGGACTCCGTGCTCTCTGCGGTGGATACTCTCAACGGTTTTAGGCGAAGCGTTTCTGGTGAAGAATGATACCACCTCTACTTACCGGTTCCCCGGAGACGGGGATCGAAGGCGTCCCGCAGGCCATCGCCCAGAAAGTTAAAGGCAAACATGGTGAGGGCCAGGGCCAGGGCAGGGAAGATGGCCTGGTTAGGGTACGAGCGTAAGGACATGGCACCGTCGGCGATCATGGAGCCCCAGCTAGGCGTCGGCGGGTTCACTCCCAGGCCGATGAAGCTCAAGAAGGCTTCATAGCTGATATAGGTGGGAATAGCCAGGGTCTCCGCCACGATCAGGGGGCCCAGGATGTTCGGGAGGATATGGCGAACCATGATCCGGACGTTGCCGGCCCCGATGGTTCGGGCCGCCTCGATGAACTCCTTCTCTCTCAGGGAGAGGATCTGGCCCCGGGCCAGGCGGGCCATCCCCATCCAGGCTGTGATGCCGATGCCGATGTAGATGAAGAACATCCCTCCTACTCGCGCGTCAATGCTGGTCAAGGTGTAGCGCAAGGTGCCGGGCACCGTGGCCTGGGTGGTGGAGCGGAAGACGGCCATCAACAGGATGATGAGCAACAGGGTTGGGAACGCGTACATGATGTCCACGAAGCGCATCATTAAGTTGTCCACCCGCCCGCTGAAAAAGCCCGAGATCGTGCCGTAGACCGTGCCCACCAGCAAGGCAATGAGGGGCCCCATGAAGGCCACGGACAGGGAGACGCGGGTGCCGTAGATGATCCGGCTGAAGAGGTCTCGCCCCACATAGTCGGCGCCCAGGAGGTAGCCCTCACTGATCTGGACATAGCCCTTGCTGGAGGGGAAGAGGTTCAACAGCCAGCTCGGCATGCGGTTATTGTCGGTGAGGATCTGGGTAGCGTAATCGCGCGGGGCAATCCAGGGGGCGAAGATGGCCACGAGGATCAAGCCCATGGCAATGAGCCCCCCCATGACCGCAGCCCGGTTGCGTAACAGGCGGTAGAGGGCATCGGCCCAGAGACTGGCCTGTTTCCGCTCTTTGATCTTAACGCGTTCGAGTGTTTGGCCGATGGCGCTCTCTTGAACAGCCATGGAGATCTCCTCCTAGAGTTGACAGCCAGATGGATTAGGTGTAACGGATGCGCGGGTCCAGCCACGCGTACGTGATGTCCACTATCAGATTGGCGATCACCAGGAAAATCGCGTAGAGCAGGGTGGTGCCCATGATCACGGGGTAATCGCGGTTGCCGATGCTGGTGACGAAGAACTTGCCCATGCCAGGGATGCCGAAGATGGTCTCGGCAATGAACGTGCCGGTGGTCAGGGCGGCGAACAGGGGGCCCAGGACGGTCACCACCGGGATCATGGAGTTTTTCAGGGCGTGCCGGATGACGACCAGGCGCTCTTGCAAGCCCTTGGCCCGGGCGGTGCGAATGTAGTCCTCTCTTATCACTTGTAATAAACTGGCCCGGGTCAGCCGGGCAATGAGGGCCGAGCTGCCCAGCCCCAGGGCCACCGAGGGCATGATCGCCTGTTGCCACGTGCCCCAGCCGGTGGCCGGCAGCCACCGCAGGGTAACGGCGAAGATCCAGATGAGAAGAGGCCCCAGCACGATGACCGGCACCGAGACGCCGAAGATGGCCACGCTCATGCCCAGATAGTCCCACCTGGTATTCTGTTTGAGGGCGGCCAGGATGCCCATGGGGATGCCAATGGTCAAGGCGATGCACAGAGCGAGGACCCCCAGTTGGGCCGAGATGGGGAGCTGGGCCTTGAAGATGTCGTTGACGGTGCGGGCCCGCGAAGCGTAGGAGGGGCCGAAGTTCATCCACTTGACGTGCACCGCGCCGACGTCGAAGCGGATCAAGGCATCGGTTAGCAGCGAGGGGACCTCCTCCGCCGTGCTAAAGCGGGGGACCAGGATGTCCGTTAGATAGTCCACGTACTGCTTCCACAGGGGATCGTTCAGGCGATATTTGTTCTCTAGATTGGCGATGATCTCTTTGGGCAGGGTGGGCTCCGTTTCCAAGGCCTTCTCAGCCTGGCCGAGATCGCCGCCTAGTAGCGAGAGACCCCGCTTTCTTTACTAGTAAAGAAAGTCGGCTGGCCTAGTGCGGCGCGACCTCCCACTTCTCGATGTGCTCCAGGCCGCCAAGCACGGAGAAGGTGCGCTTGACGTAGGGCTTGGTCAGGGTCACCCGGGTGTACCAGTAGATCGGGATCATGGCCGCGTCATCCGCGACCAGGATCTTCTCCGCCTGGGCGTAGAGCTCGGTGCGCTTCTTGAGATCCGTCTCCCGCCCGGCCTGGTCCACCAGATCGTCGAACTTCTTGTTGGACCAGTTGGTGGCCTTGTACTCGTGGCCGTCAGTGCGGAAGACCTCCTTGTCGAAGTTGTTGGCATCAGGGTAGTCCTGGCACCAGCCCAGCCGCCAGATCTGCGGCGAGTCGGTCTGCAGGGTCTTCAGGTAAACCTTCCACTCCTGGTTGGCTACCTTGACCTCCACCCCCAGGTTGGTCTTCCACATCTGCTGGATGGCCTCGGCGATCTTCTTGTGGCCCTCGTGGGTGTTGTACATCAAGGTGATCTCGGGCAGGCCCTTGCCATCGGGGTAGCCCGCCTCAGCCAAGAGCGCCTTGGCCTTAGCCGCATTGAACTTGACTCCCAGGTCCGGGTAGTCCTTCAGCGTGGGTGCTCCCGCCAGCCCGGGCCGAGAGAACCACTGGGCCGGCTCCTGGTCACCCTTGGTGACGTTCTTGATCAGGCTCACCCGGTCCACGGCCATGGAGAAGGCCAGGCGTACCTTGGGATTGTCCATGGGCTTCTTCTTGGTGTTGAAGCCGTAGTAGTAGGTGCAGAGAATGGGGGCGATCTTCAGCTCCTTGGAGAGCTTGGGATCCGCCTTCACCCGGTCGATGTCGGCCAGGGGCACGCTGGCTGCGTCCTGCTTGCCGGTCTCGTAGTTGGCCATGGCTGGGGTGTCGTCCAGCATGTACCAGGTGACTTCATTGATCTTGGGCTTCGGAATGTTAGCGGTGCCGGGCCAGAAGGGGTTGGCGATGATGGTGATGCTGGACTCGTGCACCCATTCCTTCAGGGTGTACGGCCCGTAGCCCTGGAAGAATCCGGCCTCGGTCCAGCGGTCGCCCTTCTCGGCGATGAGCCAACTGGGCTGGGCGTGGGCCACCCACATGCCGGCCACCATGGGCAGGAAGCCCGTGGGCTCGATGGTGGTGAACTCGATGGTGAAGTCATCGAGGGCCTTCACCCCCACTGCGTCCTCCAGCTTCTTCAGCTCAGCCTCGGAGAGCTTCTTGGTGTCGGCGGTGTTGAACGCCTCGCCGCCCTTGATGAAGAAGTTGAGCACGTAGGCGTAGTCGGAGGCGGTCTTGGGGTTCAGGGTGCGTTTCACCCCATACTCGAAGTCCTTGGCCGTGACCACGCGAGGCTTCTTGTCCTTGTCCAGGACCTGTTCCACCTTGCCCGTGGCGGTGTTGTACTTGACCCAGGTGACGTCGTTGCGGAGCTTGAACGTCCACTTCAAGCCGTCGGCGGACTGCTTCCACTCGGTAGCAATTCCGGGCTCGGTGGCGGTGGTCTCCTCGTGCTGCCGGGTCAAGCCCACCGTGGTCTCCTCCACGATCTGCACCGAGCTGGTGTCTGTGGAGAGGGCCGGGTCAATGGTGGGCACATCGCCGGGGCCCAGGTTCAGGAAGAGCTTGCCGGTGATGGGGGCTGGCGTGGGCGTAACGACCTGGGTGATGACTTTGGGTGTGGGCGTCGGCCCCGCCGTGGGCGTGGGCACCGGCGTGGGGCCGCAACCGGCGAGGACTACGCTGGTGATCGTGGCCAGTACGACCAGGCCGAAGACGAGCTTGCTTTTCCGGTTAGACATCCTTTCCTCCTATTCTTCCTTTTCTCAGGCAGAAGGCGGCGCTTCTTTACTAGTAAAGAACTCGGCGCTGCCTCAGTGCTGCCTTAGCGCCAGATCGCCAGTCTGTCCGAGCTGCTGACCTCACCCCCTTTTTCATGCACGCAGGTGCATGCATGTAGGACGTACAGCATTCCCACCGGTGTTCTTTACTAGTCAAAGAGGTGAAACTAAGAGACCCTGCAGTGCCAGGCAAGCCCACAACGGAATCTATTATATCAAGAAACTCCACATTGTCAAGCCAGTGTTGTGCGGCGTCCAGGACATATCGGACGAGGCCTCCTCTCCTGTAGAGCTAGCCTTGAGCCAGTCCTGGTAGAACTGCTCAGGTGTTTTCTAGCCCAAGGCCTGGTGGGGCCACGCCTGCTCGCAGAACTGGTTCCAGACGCGAAGGCTGGCCTCAAGCCACCGGATCGGCGGGCAACTCCTCCACCTGGTAGAACTCTTCCTCATCGGTAAGGAACGCTCCACCCGCCCGCTACCCTGGAGATAGTTAGGCCGGTTGAAGTAATGCCACGACTGTGGCCAGGGCCGGGGTCGGCGGCTTCTGGGCTTCAGACCCCGGACTCCCGCAGCAGCACTGGCCCGAGCCCACCAACTGAGGGTATCAGAACTGAATCCGTGTTTGCCAGCCAGGACGCAGGCCCTTCCGGTGTGGAGTGGGGCGCAACTCACCCTGGTCTCCCCAAGGATACCCCTGGTCGAGCCTGGCCTTCCCACACTACGACTGGATTCTGGCAGAACCAATCAGTCACGAGTGAACAAACATTAACAAAAAGAGCCCCTGGAAATTGATGTCCCAAGGGCTCATCGCAAGTCGCCAGGACGGGGTGGTAGTCTGCGCTCAGATCCCCCTTCGCCGCCCTGATGCGAGAACTAAATTGTCTGGCTCCTCAGGGCCCTGACCTGCAGCAAGGTGCCCATGAAGTTTCCACCTGTGTTTCAAACGAATAGCCATAAGTATCCAGTTTAACTCCTCCCGCGCATCATAGGGTCCAGGGCATCTCGCAACCCATCGCCCATAAAGGTAAAGGACAGCATGATCGTGGCGATACAGATAGCCGGTGACAGAAGGAGCCAGATCTGGGCATTAATGGCATCGCGCCCCTCCAAGAGCATGCAACCCCAACTGGTAGGGAAAAGCGAGTTAGGGTCGGTGGGGGGACGCATGCCGAGGCCGAGATAGCCCAGCACCGCCTCAGCCAGGATCGCTTGCGGGACAGCAAAGGCAGCGGCGACGATAATCGGTGCCAGGGAGTTGGGAAGCAAATGCCGCCACATTATCTGGCTGTTGCTGGCTCCGATCATATGGGCAGCCTCGATAAATTCTTTCTCCTTTAATGAAAGGACCTGGCCACGCACCAGCCTGGCCACGGTAACCCAGTTCACGATGGAAAGGGAAATGAAGAGTAACACCAGACCGTTGAGGAGGTTACCAATAGCCGTATCCCGCAGTGCAGTCATCATGATGATGATAAACAGCAGGTCCGGAAAAGCGTACACAACGTCGGTAAAGCGCATCAACAGATTATCCACCCGGCCACCGGCGAAGCCGGCGATCATGCCGATCAAGGTGCCGATGCTGACGATGATGAACATAGGGATGAAACCAACGATCATGGAGGTGCGCGTGCCGAAGATAAGCCGGCTCAAGACGTCGCGCCCGATAGCATCGGTGCCCAAGGGAAACCGCCAATCGCCGGTACGGGGATCGTTGGGCAAGGTGACCCAGGCCGGCGCGCGGAAGGTGTTACCGGCATAGTATTGCAGGGCATTATGCGGGGCGATAAGAGGGGCCAGCAGGGCCACCAGAGCGAAGAAGGCGATGATCCCCAGGCCGACCATGGAGGCACGGTTGCGGAGGAGCCGTCGCCAGGCGTCACTCCAGAGACTTGCAGGCTTGCGGGTCGGGAATGCTCGCACCAGGCTCGTGGGCTGAGCATGAGTCTCTGCGACGGCTGCCATTCCTGATTAGCCTCCTCTCTTTCCCAGCTTGATACGTGGATCCAGCAATACGTACACCAGGTCTACCCCCAGATTGGCCAGGGCGACCAACAAGGCGTAGAGTAATGTCAAAGCCATAATAATGGTATAATCCCGGCGAGAGATGGACTCCACAAACAGTCGCCCGATGCCTGTGACCAGGAATTGGCTCTCAATAATAAACGAACCGGTCACCAGCCCGGCCAGGGCTGGCCCGACGTAGGTGGCCACCGGAATCAAGGCGTTACGTAACATGTGGCGCAGAACGACCAGCCGCTCCATTAGACCTTTGGCCCGTGCAGTACGCACATAATCCATGCGCATCACTTCCAGCATGCTGGCACGGGTGAGACGGGTCAGGAAGGCCCCCGTAGGTGTCCCCAGGACGATGGTAGGGAGTACCCAGGGCTGCCAGCGACTCCAGTAGTCCAGCTCAATGACCTTGACCAGGTCAAGCCAGACTGCTAGGATGATGATCAGAAAAATGCTCAGGACGAAGTTAGGAATGCCGTAGCCGACCGTGGCGATGAAAAGACAGAGGTGATCTGCCCAGGAATTCTGCCTCAGGGCAGCCATAATGCCCAAAGGGATGCCGATAGCTAAGGCATAAAGGAGCGCCAGGATGCCCAGGACGGCCGTGGTACCTATACGGCTCTCCCAGATGGGGCGCCCCGCCAGTGGTTGGAAGATAATCTCGTTCACCTGCCGTCCCCGGAAGCGGTAGGAGGGCCCCAGATCGCCCCGCAGCAAGCTCCCCAGATAATTCTCAAATTGGGCGTCAAAGAGCTGCGGTATCGCCTCCAGCCAATTCCCGCTTTGCGCCAGGGTTTCCTGGAAGGCGGCAGTATTCAGGAAGAGAGGCTTGTTCAGGCCAAAGGACTCCTCCAGGCGTTTGACGATCTGCTCACTGGTCTTGGTGGGATCCAGGTCGAAGGGTCCGCCAGGTGTAGCGTGCATGATGATGAAGGTCACCAAGGAGATGACAAAGAGGACCGGCACCAGCCAGAGAATACGACGGATAAGATACTGCGTCATTTCCTGTAACAAGCTCCCTGGAGAGCCTAAGAGATGCTCTCTATAAGCTTAAAAATGCAGTATTACTCCCAGGCAGAATTCGCCGAAAAATAAACAAGGCTCGACCTCCGAGGTACCATCAGAGCTTGGAGGTCTGGGACCCGGAGCACTCAAAGCAAGTATGCTGGTTGGCTTCGCCGTTAAAGGCGAAGCCAACCAGCATCAGGACCTTGCGCGGAGAGGTCTACTTGGTCGGATAGCCCGGCCCTACTTTCGCCAGGTCAATGTCGTAGGTCCAGGTTGGCCCGCTGTAGCCTCCTGGCCAGGCGGCGTCGCTGGAGGTGAAGTTCTCCTTAGGGCCGATGACGTACGGCTTGACCAGGTAGTCGTAGGTGTTGTAGACCACAAAGGCCACCGGGATGTCGTTAATGACGATCTTCTGGGCTGCCTTGTACAACTCAACGGCCTTGGTCATGTCGGTCTCGGCGTCCGCCTTGGCGGCGGCGGCGTCAAACTCCTTGTTGCAGTAGCCGGTGCGCTTGCCGAAGCCGCCGCAGACCCAGAAGACGCTCAGCCAGTTCTGCGGATGGTGATAGTCCTCGATCCAGCCCAGGTAGAAGACCTGAGGAGCGGTTTCCACCTTCTTCACCAGGGCGGTATAAACCGTTGGGTCTATGGGGTCGAGGATGATCGGGCAGTTGAAGACACGGGCGAAGTTGCCGGCGATGAACTGGAAGCGCGGGTGGTTACGTGCCGTTGCACCGTAGGTGATCTTGATCTCACCCAGCTTGGCGCAGTCCACCTTCTTGCCGTCGGCGGTGCCATAGCCGGCCTTGATCAGGGTCTCCACGGCAGCCTTGGGATCGCTGTCAGGCACCAGTGCCGTCGGGTCGTGGCCAGGGACGCCGGGCGGCACCCACGAGCGATACGGCTCAGCTGTACCCTTCAGAATGTCCTGGGCCCAACCCTTGCGGTCAAAGGCCTGGGAGAAGGCGATGCGGACGTTCTTGTCGGTGAAGGGCTTCTTGGTGTTATTGAGGCCCAGGTACGAGGTCCATGCCGCCGGGCCATGGAGCCATTCTTTGCTGAGGACAGGGTCGGCCTTGACGGTGGCGAAGTCCTCGGCCGCTACACCGATGATGTCCAGTTCGCCCTTCTTGTAGGCCTCGAACTGCTGGGCCGAGTCGGTGATGTAGATGTACTCAATGCGGTCCAGCTTGGCCTTGCCGCCCCAGTAGTTCGGGTTGGGGACGAAGATGATGCGCTTGCCCTCTTCGATGGCCTGGACTTTAAAGGGGCCATTGCCGTTGTGACCCTCGGCCTTGATCCACCAGTTGTCCGGGTCCTTGTCTACCTTGGTCTTGTCGCTGGGGTAGACGACCCAGGTAGAGGCGACGTAAAGCCAGAAACCGACGGGCTTTTCGAACTCGATTTCCAGGTTGCTGGCATCGAGGGCCTTGACCCCATACTCGGTGGCCAGGGCCTTGTCAATGTCTTCGCTCTTCACCTTCTTGGGGTCCATCCCGTCAATCTTTTGGGCCCCCTTGATGTCGTAGACGATGGAGGTGTACTGCTTGCCTGGCACCCGCGGGTCCACTTCTCGCCGCAGGGCATACTCAAAGTCCTTGGCGGTGATGGGCGTGCCATCGGCCCGCTTCAAGCCGTCCCGGATGTGGAAGACCAGCTTCTTGCCGCCCTCCTTGTACTCCCACTTGTCTGCCGCGCCCGGGACAACATTGCCCTTGACGTCAACGCGCGTCAGCCCCTCGTAGGCCAGGTTCATCACGGCGATCTCGCCCACAAAGGATGACTTCTGGGGGTCAATCACGTCCGGGAAGGTGGCGAAGGCGAGGCGCAACACCTTCGGTTTGGGCGGCAACGGGGTTGGCGTTGGCGCCGCAGGTGGCTTGGTCGGTTCCGGGGCCTTGGTGGGCGGCACCGGCGTGGGCCCGCAACCGGCGAGGACTACGCTGGTGATGGTGGCCAGTACGACCAGGCCGAAGACAAGCTTGCTTTTCCGGTTAGACATCCTTTCCTCCTGTTTCTTTTCTCAGGCACAAGGCCCCGCGCCTTAATTGCTGTCTCGGCGCTGCCTCAGTGCTGCCTTAGCGCCAGATCGCCAGTCTGTCCGAGCTACCGACCTCACCCCCTTTTCATGCACGCAGGTGCATGCATGTAGGACGTACAGCATCCCCACCGGGGTTCTTTACTAGTCAAAGAGGTGAAACTAAGAGACCCTTCAGTGCCAGGCAAGCCTGCAACGAAATCCATTATATCAAGCAACTCCCCATTGTCAAGGCCGCTTGCCTGGTTTAGGGCATGAGGAC
>JACQYG010000147.1 GCA_016208345.1 Chloroflexota bacterium | reverse complement strand
AAAAAGTTTGCCTCGAGGTCAGGGCAAAGATAGAATGAGCCGAAAAAGCCGTGCCCGTGCTCGTGTGTTGGGCCTGGGGCTGAGCCCTGGGCCCCAGTGCCTGGGCACAAAGACGGCCCGGGGACACCAGAGCGAGCTTTCCTGGAGGGTATCCGCCAGCAACTCAAGAGGAGGCATTAACGGGCCCTGGCCTTCCTTTACTGTAGACGACGAATAGCCTTTCTCCGTCGTACAGGGCACCGTCCAGGTCAACCCCGTTGCCATCGGCGTCCTGAACCCGAGCCCATCCCTGCTCTACGGCCTTGACTGCCCGGTAGCCAATAGCGTGGCGCACCCGGAGACCCAAGAAGAAGGTATCCTCTTTACCGTCAACCCACACCTTAACCTTCTCGCTCATCTGCTAGTCCCCGAAGTCCTGGCCGCCCCGGATCGAGAATTACCGGCCTACGATACGCCCCTCTACCTTCGGGCTCACCGGGGAATGCCTCTGTATGTACTCAGCCACCACATCCACCGTGGGATCGCCGTAGGTCAGGTTGCTGCCGTTCTTGAACTCCACCTGCCCATCTCCGCCGCCGGCAAGGTAGTCGATGGTCATGACTCGATAGACTCTTTTGGGGTCCAGTGGCTTGCCGCCCACCAATGCGACCTTAATGCGGGCGCCCTCGGGCTGGCTTTGATCGAAGGTGTAGGTCATGCCCGACACCAGCATGTTGCCAGGGCGGCCGGCAACTGCTTTTTCCAGGATGATCCTGATCTGGGCGCCGGTCAGGTCCATGGCGGTCAGGACGTTGTCGAAAGGCAACACCTTGTAGAGCTGACCGTACGTGATCGGCCCCTTGGAGATGCTGGAGCGCACCCCGGCGTTGTTGTGCATGGCTATGTCAGCGACCTTGCCGTAGCCAGCATCCACGGAGCGCATGGCGTCCACGATCAGATTGCCCAGGGGAAACTCCCCGGCGTAGCCCTGCTCCAGGTCCACCAGGGTCTCGCCCAGGGGGCGGTCCATGATGGCCTGGGCCTCTTTTGCGTACTTGGTCACCAGGGCCGCCACCTGCGCGTCCGGGGCGATCTTGCCGCTAACCACGCTGAGCATTTCGTCCGAGGTGGTATACCTGGTGATCTTTCTCGCTTCCTTGTCGTAGACGAGCTCCAGCCGTCCCAAGAACTTGGCCTTGCTGCCGGCCTGAACGATGAGGGTATTTCCCACCCTCTTGGTATTGCGGATCTCGGTATGGGAGTGCCCGCCCACGATGACGTCGATCCCCTCCACCGAGGCGGCGAGCTTTTCGTCGTCCCCTAGCCCCAGGTGACTCAGCACCACCACCAGGTCCGCCTCCTTGCGGAGCGCGGGGATGTACTGGGCGGCCGTCTCTGGCCCCGGGAGGAACCTGAGGCCTCTCACGTTGGCCGCCTTGCTGATGGCGGGCGTCCCCGGGTACCCTAGCCCCAGGACCGCCACCTTGACGCTCCCGACGCTCTTGACGACGTAGGGCTTAGCCCCCGAGAAGACCTTGCCCGAAGACTCTTCCACCACGTTGGCGGCCAGGAACGGGAACTTGGCCTGGGCTGCGCGCTCTTTCAACACCTCCTGGCCCCAGTCGAAATCGTGATTGCCAAGGGCCTGGGCGTCGTACCCGGAGATGTTCATCATCTCCGTCACCGCGGCACCCCTGCTCTTGTTGGAGACAAAGGTGCCTTGCCAGGTATCCCCACCATCCAGCACCAGGACTTTGCCTCCGTATTCCTTGCGGAAGGCCTCGATGTGACCGGCGCGCACTGAAGTATCTCCTCTCCTGCGATTTCGAACGAAAAGCGACAGCTTTCTTTACCAGTAAAGAAAACTTGTTTTTCTTTGCTATTCAGTCCATGAGACCGGCCCCCGACAAAGGCGCAACTATAGTCTCTTGATGTCACTCTGATTGAGCTTCCAGTCTCCTCCCTCTTTGACCAATTGCCAAGTCCCACCATAGCGCTGCAGTATCTTTTTCCCATCCTGCCTTTCAAATGCCGCCAGTTTCACCGCCACGCGGGCCGTCGACGGCTCCTCGCCAGAGACCTTCAGCTCCTCGACCGTGATCTTTTCCGTATTGGCGAAGCCGGAGGCGAATTTGTCCAGTGGAACTGTAGCTTTGTAGCTTTGGCTTAGCAACCGGTAAGCGTCGGCGTAGGACCTCTTGTCCAAGAGCAGGTAAAAGGCCAAAGTGGCCTCTTCTGGATAGGTGATGGGATCGGGCTGGCCGAAGGTAAAGCCCATGGACCGGTAATACTCCACGTATTTTCCCTGCTGCCAGGAGTAGACGAGGCTCGCGAAGAGTTGGGCCCGGTCGTAGAAGCGGCCGGCCTCGATGATCTCGGGCACGCCGTCGCCGTCCATGTCTCTCAAGCCGGTGCCGGCGTCCCCCCCAAAGGCGCCGATGTTGGCGTACAGGCTGCCATTCCACTGAAAGACGGAGAGGATGCTGTAGTGCGCACCAGCACCGCCGGAAATGGCGATCTCGGTCTTGCCGTCCTTGTTGAAGTCACCGATGGTGACATCGCATAACTCGTACTCGCCCAGCTCCTTATTGTCCGCCCGGTAGAGGTTGTAGGTCTTGACCCCTGACTCCCGGGGGGCCACCACCATGGCTTTCTCCTCCTGTATGCCGGCTTGAACGGATTCCATGTACAAGAGCAACCACTCCGCCCGGTTGTCACCGTCGAGATCGCCCTGTCTGGCGCAGACCAACTTCGCCCCTTTGGGCAGATAGCTGCTCGCATCAAAGGGCAGGGGCGTGCCCGTGGCGCGTGGCAGGGTGGGCGATGGCATCGGGGGCCTGGTGGGGGTGGCCGTAGCTATAGCCGTGGGTGTGGGCGACGGCATGGCCCAGGGGGATAGGGCTGGAGTCATTGAAGGGGGAACCACCGAGGGCCTGGGCCACACCAAGGTGATGGCGGCCAGAAAGCCCACCACGAGGCAGGCCGCCAGGAGCATGGCGAAGGCCACCGCCACCATAATTCGCGGTGTGCTGGCCTTCTTCCTGCGAGCCAAGGTTGACCTCCTGAAAAGCGAGTCGCCTGGCAGATTATAGCATAAAAAGGCTCGGAGCACACCACCCTGGTCCTTGCGCCGGAGGGGGCATTCTGTTAACATATTTTCACCTGCATCGGAGAGGAGTGCCTTGGAGAGAACTCGAGACAAATCCATATCCCTGGGGCACCCCAGCTACGTCTGGCGCTTGGGCCAGGACCGGCGGCTCGACTTGATCCGCAAATTCGCCCCCCTGGAGGGCAAGCGCATCCTGGACGTCGGCTGTGGCGTGGGCATGTACGTCCAAAGGCTCCGGGCCTTCAGCAGCGCCGTCTTCGGCGTGGACATCGACCTGGAAAAGGCCAGGGAGGCCCGAAAACGGTGTGAGCTCATAAGCGTGGCCCCGGCGGAGGCGCTGCCCTTTCCTGATGGCACCTTCGACGTCATCCTGCTCCACGAGGTCATAGAACACGTGGTGGACGACGCCCAGGCCCTCAGAGAGGCCCATCGCCTGGCCAAAGATGGCGGTAGACTGGTGATCTTCGCCCCGAATCGGCTGTATCCCTTTGAGACCCATGGATTCTATCTCTTCGGGCGTTATTTCTACCGGCTGATCCCGCTGGTCAACTATCTGCCAGACCCCCTGCGACGCCGCTTTTGTCCTCACGTCCGGGCCTACCTGGCCCGAGACCTACGCCGGCTGTTCAAGGACCTTCCTGGGCGCTATCTGGCGTTCACCCAGATCTATCCAGGCTACGACAAAATCGCCCAGCGTTGGCCGCGCCTGGCCAGGATACTGAGGGGATTCACCTATCTTCTGGAGGGTACGCCCTTGAGGGTTTTCGGACTTTCACATTTCGTGGTGCTCCAAAAAGAGGAGGCCCATAGGGAAAAGAGATGACAAGCTTGATCGTTGGCATCGCCGGCGGCACCGGATCAGGAAAGACCACCCTGGTGCGAAAGCTCCTGGAACTCCTGGAGGGGAGATCCGTGGTGGTGATCGAGCAGGATGCTTACTACCAAGACCAAGGCCAGACCCCCATGGAGGAGCGCCGCCGAATCAACTACGATCACCCGGACGCCCTGGACAACGATCTGCTGGTGAGCCACCTGAGGGACCTCCGGGCAGGGAAGGCCATCGAAAAGCCCATCTACGACTTCACCACCTGTACCCGAACGGGGGAGACCGTGCACGTGGAGCCCGCAGACGTGATCATCGTGGAGGGGATCCTGATCCTGGAGAACCCCAGGCTTCGGGCGCTGATGGACCTGAAGCTCTTCGTTGACACCGATCCCGACGTCCGTTTCATCCGTAGACTGCAGCGTGACCTGGTGGAACGCGGCCGGACCATCGAGTCGGTCATCGGGCAATATCTGGAGACCGTGCGCCCCATGCACCTGGAGTTTGTGGAGCCCTCCAAGCGCTACGCCGATGTGATCATCCCCGAGGGTGGCTTCAACGAGGCCGCCCTCAACATGATCGCCGCCCGGTTGGAGTACATCCTCGCCCAAAGATAGGGGAAAACACCCTTTAGGCCACTGAACTCCTGACGAACTCCAGGCTTTTGCCCAGATTGTCCTTGATACGATTCACGTTCCAGGCCTGAATGGCCACCGGGCTCAGCTCCAGGGTCAGGAACTGGCAGTAGCCCCGGGCCGATAGGGCCTGGAGGCATTCCCGTAAAGGTAGATGGCCGTCCCCTGGCATCTGGTGATGCTTCAAGATAGTGTGGCATTGGGGCAGATCGAGCCAGCGAGGAAGGTGCCGGAAATCGCTGAAATGAACGTTCCTCAGATAGGGCAGAACCTGGATCAGGGCCTTGAGGTTATCGATGCCCATGGAGGCCGCATGGGCAGTATCCCAGGTGATGGCCAGATCGCGTTCGCTCACGAACGCAACCAACTCATCGACCCCATCCAGGGCCTGGGCTTCCTCGTTGGGGAAAAACCTGGCCCGATTTTCGAGGGCCAGTTGGGCCCCCTGGTCCCGAAGCGTTTTAGCGGCGTTTTCGACCTCCCAAAGGTAGCGCTGGCCCTGGTGGCATTTCAACGATGGTGCTCGAGGAACGTGCACGCTCGCTACAGAGACGCCCACTTCCCCCGCCCAGGCGGCGATCTTCCCGGGCAGGCCAGACTCTCGCCCCCAGCCAGGGAGGCCCATTATAGGTGGATGTAGGCTCAGGACAGGGACCCCGTGCCGTTGGCTGAGCTGGCGGACGAACCCCGGGCCTCGCACCAGGCTTTCCGGGCCCAGGACCAGCTCCACGCCGTCGAAGCCCAATTCACGCGCCAGAACGAAGACCGTTGACAACGGAAAATGATATAGCGACCCCGTGGACAGGCTGATCTTCAAAAGCTGCCCCTCTGCCACCTGGTCAGAGCCCAGGCAGGCCTAGTTGGCGGCGGTGATAACTCGCTGCCAGCTCAGGCGATGTTCTTGCGCGGTCACCGCGGAGTCCCGGGTATCTCTCCAACGCCAGCCCAGCGTAAGCATCACCTCCGGGCCGAAAGCGCCGACCCTGGAAACGTAGCTGGAGCCCTTTTCCCAGTCTCGAGGGTTTACCTGCGGTGAATGACGCATGATCCCGGTGTTCTGCCACCGTGCCAGGTCCTGCCAGTCCGCCCCGTCGCCCCCCAGCTGATCCCTGCCCCGCGCCAGGTTTCCCGCCAGGTATTCCACCGCGGTCCACGGTGTATTCAGATCCAGGATCAGGGTCAGCCTTTCACCAAGCCCCCAGGGCGTGTAACGGGAACCATGGACATGGACATCGTTCTGGATCTCGCGGCCCACCGAGACCCGTATGCTGGCTGGTCCCAGGGTGGTGTTAGCCCCCAGCAAAGCCAGGACATTCTTGGCCTGCAGTTGGGCTTGCTTCAAGGTCAAGAAATGCCAGCCTAGAAGGCCTCGGCGCAGCATCAGCGAGGGCCAATCGTCACCGGGCAGGGCCTTGCCGAGAATGTAATCCTCCATCCCCAGCATCTCGTTGTACAGGATCGCCGCCACCCACTCCTCCGGTATTTGGTGTCGGAGGGCGCTTTCGGTAATAGCGGGCTTCAACATTGTCAGGTAAGCTGGCACGATGGCGGTGCCCACGAGCAACAGCGCCAGGCACATGAGCACCGAACTCGCCGCCAGAGAGATTGCCCGCAGGAAGGCAGAGTCGAGGAAGTCTGCCTTCGACGGCACCGCCAGATATTGGCCCGGAGAGGCGAATATGCCCCCTTCATGCCAATAAGGCCCTGCCCAGGAGGATGACGGCAATGGTATTGCTATCTGGTGTTTCAATGATGCCTCACCACATTACAAAAACCGGAAGCAACAAAAAACCGACCACGTTTCACGTCGTCGGCGACAAAGCCTAGCATGTCGCAAGTGGGACGGGCTGGGATCTATCCATGACGTGGGTGACCCGAGTGGGGCAAGTATAGCACCCGGCGAAGTGTCCTGTCAAGGATAAGGCCAGACGAGGGCCCCGGGGGGCCCTCGTCTGTAGGAAACGTGGGGGTCTGGCGCCGGTCAGGACTTGGCCCGGGCCTGGCGCCGCTTCCTGCTCCAAAGCCACAACAGCCAGATCAGGATGAACGGGGCTAAGAGCACCAGCAGGATCGGCAGCAGGAACAGCACGATCCAGATGGCGACGTTGGCGATGCCTTCCAGGGCAGAGACCAGGGCCCGCAGCGCGTCCCTCATCACCCGCAGGGGCTGCCAGCCCTCCTCCTTGACGATCGGTTCATCCTTGGGCTGGGGACGGATATTCACCGTGATGGTGGACATGGCGGCGCTCTTTTCCAGGTAGTTCATGCGACCTTTGATGCGTTCGATCTGCCCGCGGATATTGGTCAGTTCTCGATAGACCTTCAAGGCCTCGTCCACGTTCTGGGTCCGATCCAGGAACTTCAAAAGCTGCGCCTCGGTGGCCTCCAGGTTCTTGAGCTGGGCAGTGAGGTCGGTATATTCCTCGGTCACATCCTGGCC
This sequence comes from Chloroflexota bacterium, assembly GCA_016208345.1. GTDB lineage: Bacteria > Chloroflexota > DTOL01 > DTOL01 > JACQYG01 > JACQYG01. Next base: position 1,362 of record JACQYG010000147.1, on the reverse strand, counting down.
CGAGGTGTTTTCCGAGTCCACCTTGCTGGCGATCTTGCGCAGCCTGGTCAGGGCATCGTCGAAGCTGGTCGCCGGGACCTTGATCGTCACCGTGGCGAGGAGCCGGTCGCCTTCGTACCGCGAGCTCGAGGTCACCACGTAGCCCTTAAGCTCGCCCGCCAGGGCTGAGACCTGCCCCAGGGCCTCTTGTGTGTCCCTCACGGTGATGGAGATGGTGGCCGTCTTGACGATCATGCGCTCGGCCACCGGGCTAAACGGCTCGGCGCCCTTGCCCGCCTGCACAGACGGCGCCATGGTGGGGGCCGGGAGCGGCGCGACGCCCAAGCCCCGGTCGGTGCGCTCGGTCTCTAGCTTTGCCCCAGGCGGCAAGCCGGGCTGCAGCCCGGTTAAGACTGGCCCGCAGCCACTTAGCGTGACCATCGTAGTCAGGAACAAAACAAACCCAAGGTGTAGTTTCGCGTTCATCTGCCAACCTCCATACCTGTCTCGAGCAAGCTTGCTCAACAAGGTAGACGCTGGGGTGGCTCAAAAAGTTCCCAGGGCTCACCGACCATAGCCAAGCCGCAGGTAAAGACGAGGAGGCAGGCCGGCCTTCTGCATATTCCTCTGCGTCATCTCCACCGGATAGGGTACCCGCCGGTACTCGAGCATCATCCTGGAGGTATCCAAAAGCAAATAGCTGGCCCAGGGGATGCCGTCCCGGGGCTGGCCAACGCTGCCGGGATTGATAATGCGTCGCCGGCGCCCTATGGGCTGCCAATTCCCCAGCTCGATGGGCACCACCTGGCAGGAGGCGCCTGGCTTTTGAGCACTCTTGGCCTCCTGGAACATCACCGGCAGGTGCGTGTGCCCGACTAGACAAACCTGCGTGCAAAAATGGGCGAAGTTCGCCTTGGCCGTGCCAGGGTAGATGATGTACTCCCAGATAGGCTCCCGAGGGCTGCCGTGGGCCAGGGTGAAATCGCCGGTCGTCACGGTTTCGGGGAGACTGTCCAGGTATGCCAGATTCGGTGCGGAAAGCCGGCGTTGCGTCCGCATGATGGCGGCCGCCGCATCACCATTGAAATCGGCGATGTCTATCTTGCCGATGCAGGCCCAATCGTGGTTGCCCGGGATGCAAACGCTCGCCCGCTGTTTAATGGTCTCCACACACTCGTCAGGTTCTGACCCACAGCCGACGATGTCGCCCAGGCACCAGACCTCATCCGCCGGACCCACCTCGCCGAGCACAGCCTGGAGCGCGGCCAGGTTGGCGTGAATATCGGATACGATGGCGTAGCGCATCGCCACACCTTCCCATGCTATCCTCAGGCGTAATTATACTATAGCCGCTAGTCCCATGCCAATTGGCGTTTTGGTGAG
>JACQYG010000146.1 GCA_016208345.1 Chloroflexota bacterium | reverse complement strand
TCACCCTGGACCAGGGTGGGCGCAAGGATCACCCGGGCCAGGGGGTACCTCCGGCTCAGAAAGTTCAAGATGTCCCGCAGGGCGGCGCCAATCGGCGAGGTGACCACTCCAATTTGCTCGGGGAATCTGGGCAGAGCCCGCTTGTGCTCCGGTGCAAAAAGCCCCTCCTTCCACAGGCGCTGCTTCAGTGCCTCGAAGAGCAAGTGCAGCTCCCCCAGGCCCTGGGGCAGAAGCTGATCCACGTAGAGCTGATACCGGCCCTGGGGTTCGTAGACGGTGATGCGGCCGTGCGCCAGGAGGGCCATGCCGTTCTGCGGGACCATGGACTGGCGCTGGGCCTGCTGGCGGAAGCGGACGCACCCCAACTGGCATGCGGCGTCCTTAAGAGTGAAGTAAAGATGTCCGGAGAGCGCCTGGCTGAGGTTGGAGACCTCCCCCGCCACCCAGATGTCCGCCAACAAGTCGTCGGTGTCGAACAGGTCCTTCAGGTAACGAGTTATCTCGGAAACCGTGAACAGTCGCGCCGCCGTACCAGGCTTGTTTCTACCACCGTTCACGTGTCACCTGCCATCATATCGCCTGGGGCCTCTGCCCGACACCCTCCACCGGCTCGATGAGCATCAGCTTCTGCCCGTACTCCACCGGGGTATTATTGGCCACCAGGACCTTAGCCACGCGGCCGGAAAGCTCGGCCTCCACCTCGTTCATCATCTTCATGGCCTCGATGATGCCCACCACCTGGCCTTTCTCCACCAGGTCTCCTTCCTGGACGTAAGGGCGGCTCCTGGGGTCTGGCGTGGCGAAGAAGGTCCCGACCACCGGGGCCCGGACGGCCTGAAGGGTCGGACTGACTTCCGGGGCAGCCTGGGCCAGCGGCGCTTTCTCTACTAGAGAAGACTGGGCTGAGATGCGGGGGCTATCGGCCCCGGAGGCGGCGGCTTCAACCCTGGGACCCGAGTCCAAGGCGCCGGGGCCCCGCAGGGCGCCCTTGCGCAGGTGTACCTTGAAGTCGCCCTTCTCCAGATGAAGCTCTTCAATGTTGGCCTCGTCCATGAGGCGCACGAGCTCTCGGAGCTCGCCGTCCACCAACCGCAGGACACTGTCCTCTGCCTCGGACATCAAACCTCCCGATCTTTCAACACCCCAGTGAGTCCAGGGGGATTGCTGCGCACCCCTCTGCCATAAAAAACACCTTCGCCAGACAAAAGATACGAGCGAGGTAGCGCACAAAATGCCCGCCCTGCGCTCCTGAGCTATGTGACACGCTCCAGATACTGGCCGGTGCGGGTATCCACCTTGATCACATCGCCGACATCCACGAATAACGGCACCAGGATCTTCATGCCAGTCTCCAGGATAGCTGGCTTGCTGCCCCCGGTGGCGGTGTCTCCCTTAAACCCTGGCTCAGTCTCGGTGACCTTCAACTCCACGGTGATGGGCAGCTCCACGCCGATGGGCTCGTCTCGATAGGTCAAGAGCTCCAGGCCGATGTTGTCCTTCAGGTACTGCACACCGTCCCCCAGGTGATCGGCGGAGAGGGCGGTCTGCTCGAAGGTCTGGGTATCCATGAAGTGATATAGATCGCCATCGCGATAAAGGTATTGAACCGTGCGGTGCTCCAGGACCACCCGTTTGAATTTCTCGCCCGCCTGGAAGCCGCGCTCCACAATGTAGCCGGACCGCAGGTTCTGCAACCGCATCTTGACCTGAGCGGAACCCCGCCCCATCTTGATGTGCTCGAAGTTCAGCACCCGATACAGCTCGCCATCGAGCTCGATACAGACCCCCTTTTTCATCTCCCCGGTAGAGATCATAGCCCGAACCTCCTAACCCCACCGTCAACCTCGTTGTCCTTCATGCTTTTTGCCCTTCGATCTGGGGCCTACTTTGGCGCTCGCGTCAAGATCTCCAGGCCCTGGGGCCTCACCACCGCCATGTCCTCGATGCGCACCCCACCCCATCCCGGGAGGTAGATGCCCGGCTCGATGGTGATCACGTTGCCGTCGGCCAGGGTGGAGGTCCCGGTCCTGGACACCGTGGGCTCCTCGTGCACCGCCAACCCCACCCCGTGGCCCAGGCCATGGCCAAATGCCGCGCCGTAGCCGGCCTCTTCAATGATCTGACGGGCCACCGCATCCAATTCAGCCCCGGTGAGCCCGGCCCTGCCAGCCTCCTGGGCCGCCATCTGCGCCCGCAGGACGAGGGCATAGATCTCTTTGAAGCGGTCGTCGGGCTCGCCCAGGCACATGGTCCGGGTCAGGTCCGAATGGTAGCCGCCCAGGCGGGCCCCCAGGTCCATGATGATAGGCTCGCCGCTTCCTATTTCCCGGCTCGTGGCCTTGGCGTGGGGCATGGCGCCATTGGGACCCGAGGCCACGATGATCTCAAAGGCCGCCGCCTCGGCGCCCGCTTGGCGCATGAATACCTCGAGCTCCCAGGCCACCTGCCGTTCGGTCATCCCGGGACGGAGCCTCTCTTGCACGTGAAGGAACGCGGCGTCGCCTAGCTCCACGGCGGCACGGATGGCGGCGATCTCCTCGGGAGCCTTTTCAGCCCTCATCCCCTCCACCACGCCCAGGGTGGGGCACAGGGTGTATTCCAGCGCCGGTGGCTCCGCCAGGCCCTCCCTCTGGTGCAGGGCCGCCAGGCCTTCATGTTCGGCGTAGGTCATGTGGCCGCTCTCGAACCCGATCCTCTTGAGGCCGAGCTCGGCCACCAGGGAGGGGAAGAGGGCTTCGAACTTCGTCTCGATCTTCCTGATGGCGAAGCCCGGGGCTTCGACCGTGGCCTGCTCGATGTAGCGGAAATCGGTGACCAGGAGGGCCTCGGCCGGGGTGATCAGCAGGTACCCCGCCGACCCGGTGAAGCCGCTCAGGTATCGGCGGTTTTCGGGCTGGGAAACCAGAAATGCGTCCAGCTCCAGGTCCCGCATCTTGTCTCGTAATTTGGAAAGGCGTTCGTTCAATGTAGAAAACCCCTCCCCTGATCGATTCTACGAGAGTGTTGCAGTTGTTTCTTTACTTATAAGGATGCTATCTACCTCTGGTCAGGGCCACCATCAGCGGCACCAGGCAGCTCAGCACGTTCAAGAAGACCAAGACGGCCACGGCCATGATGAAGGTACGGCTGGAAACGCCACCCGCGGCCAGGCCTGGGCCGGCCGTGGTGCTCAGGCGTTTCACCTCACCGCTCAGCCTCTTGACCTCGGTGGCCAG
>JACQYG010000145.1 GCA_016208345.1 Chloroflexota bacterium | reverse complement strand
GGACCGCGCTTTGCAGGAATGGTTCATCGAAAATAATGCACCCGCGCCGGAAGAGCTGCGAGCTCTCTGCCAGGCATTGCGCGGGCCGCGCCAGGCTTCAGTGTGGATGACAGCCGATGACCTCTCGCTCGCTACCGGTCTAATCGAAGTCAAGGTGAAAGTAGGTTTGGCACAATTAGAGACTGCGGGCGCTGTTCAACGCCTGGGCGACGAAGGATCGCGGATGTTGCTGCGTCTCGGCCCATGGGACGAGGCCGTCGTGCAGGAAGCAACCGCCGGTGTCGAAGAGCGCCGTCGACACCGGCGGGCACAGCTGGCCCAAATGGTCACCTATGCCGAATCGAACGCCTGCCGGCGCCGCATCCTGCTGGATCACTTCGGCGATCAAAGCCCCACCGAAGCCCCTCGCTGCTGCGATAACTGCCTGGCCCAGCAACCCACCACGGTCTGCTCGCTACCCACGGACGTTTCCAGCCTCTCCCAAACCGAACGAACCGCCCTGATCATCCTGGACGCCCTGCGCCGCTTGAAGTGGGAGGTTGGGCGCGGAAAACTAGCCCAGTTGCTGAAGGGATCGCGGGCCAAGGAAATGCAGCAGTTCGGCTACGACCAAAGCCCCTATTACGGCCGGCTGGCAGTCCTCTCTCTGAAAGAGATCGAGGACCCGATCGGGCAGTTGATTGCGTCGGGATATTTCAAAGTGATTGGAGGCAACCGTCCTGTGCTGCGCCTGACGCCCCAAGGCCAGGCGGCGCTCAGGGCGCGGGCATCCATTCCACTCCGTCTATCGCGCACAGTGCGGCCGGAGGCAGTCGCACGCAAGCAAGCCGAACGCGAAGTTGGGGGCACTGTCGCGCTCACCGCCCAGATGTTTGCCCAAGGTCTGACCCTGGCTCAAATCGCCACCCAACGTGAGTTGAGCCAAGACACCATCTACAGTCACCTGGCCCGGCTGATCGGCGGAGGGAAACTGCCGCTCTCAGCAGTGGTGGCAGAAGAAGTCGTTGCGCAGGTGAGATCGGCAATTGCGCAGGTTGGCGATATTTCTGCGCTTGCGCCGATCAAAGCTCTCTTGCCCGACTCCATCTCTTACAGTCAGATCCGGTGTGTGGTTGAGGCGTGGAGGCGAGAACATGAAACCAATGCCATCGTCGCGTTTCTGGCTCGCCCCCATCCACGACCGCTGTCCGGCCCTTGGCACGTGGGTTGGGCGCTCGGTTTCCACAGCCGTTTCGCCGGCGCCGACTGGAGCCGCAGCCCGGTCGGCGAACTGGCCCATCGCCTGAAATACCAGGGCGACCCCTCCGCCCTGCCGCCCCTGGTGGAGCAATTCCTGACCCTGTGCGCCGAACACCCTGAACTGACCGATGTAGATGCCATCGTCCCGGTGCCGCCTTCCACGCCGCGCGCCTTTGACCCGGTGAGCGCACTGGCTGAGGCGCTGGGCTGGCGGTTGGAACGGCCGGTGTGGCCTGTTCTGGTCAAGACACGCCGCACCGCACCCCAGAAAGAGCTGCGCACCCTGGCCCAAAAGCGCGCCAACGTGGCCAGCGCGTTTGCCGTGCAGAGCGACGTGCGCGGCAAACGGCTGCTCATCCTGGACGACCTGTACGACTCCGGCGCGACTCTGGAAGAACTCAGCCGCGTCCTACGCCAGGCAGGAGCGGCGCGTTTGTGCGTCCTCACCCTGACGCGCACCATTCATGCGGATGCATAGGAGACACATGAGCAAACTTCACTGGCTGGCTCTCAGCGCCATCCCCGGCATTGGCGGCGTCACCGCCCGAAAGTTGGTCGAGCGTTTTGGCAGCGCGGAAGCCGTGCTGAACGCGCCCGACGAGGAACTAAAACGCATGCCGCGCATCACCGCCGAGGTCGTGGCCCGTCTGCAGATGGTTTCGCTGGACGTGCTGGAGGCAGAACTGGCTGCCCTGGCCGAGGAGGGCCTGCAGGTGGTGACGTGGGACGACGCCGACTATCCACTCAACCTGCGCCAGGTCGGCGACGCGCCACCCGTGCTCTTTGTGCGTGGCGACCTGCTTCCCGAGGATCCCCACGCGGTGGCCATCGTGGGCACCCGCCAGCCAACGCCGCGGGCTATGGCACTCGCAGAGACCCTGGCCCAGGAGCTGGCGAGGCGCGGGTTGACCATCGTCAGTGGGCTGGCATTAGGCATTGACACCGCCGCCCATCGAGGCGCGCTCCAGGCAGCCGGTGGGCGCACCCTGGCCGTGCTCGGCTCCGGCCTGCGCGTCATTCATCCCCGAGAGAACATCCCCCTGGCCGAGACCATCACCCAACGGGGCGCGTTGCTATCCGAGTTTCACCCCAATACCCCGGCCCGTGGTCCCAACCTGATGGCGCGCGACCGCATCGTCAGTGGGCTGAGTCAGGCAGTGATCGTGGTTGAAGCCAGCGAGAAAAGCGGCAGCCTGGACACTGCCGCTAAAGCTCAGCGCCAGGGACGATTGCTTTTCGCCGTGCCTGGCAGCCCTGGCACGCAGGCCCTGCTTGCTGAGGGCGCCGAGCCCCTCGATCTTCAGGCCGCCGACCTGGACAGCAGACGCCAGCGCATCCGCGACCACGCCGCCTACGGAGACGAGACACAGCAAGGCTTGTGGAACACGTAGGACAAGTTGCCAACTTGTCTCACCAAAGGAGCATCATGGCCACCCGTGGCGAAGTGCTTGTTGCCATTCTCAACAACCTGCTCGACTTCGCCGTTGCGCGCGACCAGCACTGGTACCGCATCCCAGTCAGCAGCGCCCACAAGTGGTTGAAAGATCGCTGGCCGCCACAGTGGCTGGCATTCTACCAGACCAAAGTCTTCGGCAGCGAGGCCTTTGCCGTCAACTACTACGCCCGAGTGCTCGACGTGCGCCAGGTCTACCGCTGGCAGCTTTTCCCCGATCAGCCTCACGACGAAAAGGGAGAGCGCCGCTACTACCAGCTTATCCTGACGCCTCTGCGGCAACTGCCTCAGCCTATCATCAGCCGTCGCTTGCGGCGCATCGTCTTCATCCCGACCACCTGGGAGAAGTTCATCAACGCCGTCGAGATCAATGACCTCTACGACGAGAGCGCATTGGAAGACCGGCTGTGGGCTGAGCTGAAGCGGTTGCAGATCAGCGCCGAGCGACAGGAGTTCGTCCAAGTGAATGGACGTGATTATGCCCTGGACTTCGCCATCTACTGCACGTCGGGCAACCTGGACGTGGAGACCGACGGCGATACCTGGCACGCCGACCCGGAACGTATTCCGCTGGACAACCGGCGCGACAATGACCTGGAGACGGCAGGCTGGAAGCTATTGCGCTTCAACACCCACCACATCCACGAGCAGATGGCGGAATATTGCCTGCCCACTATCGCCGAGAACGTCAACAAGTTGGGCGGCGTCGACGAAGGTCGGCTGGTGCCGCGGCGAATCAACCTGGATGTCCCCAGTGGCGTGCATCAACTGGGGCTATTCGACGATCTACATGGGGAGAGTTAATCCTCTGGAGCATTTCCGGACACCCACGTCGCTACCGCCCTCACTGGCCGGAAGCTGGAAGCACCAGGGCCCTTCTGCGGAGAAGTGGGAGAGAATGCTCCTTTCAAGAGCATTTCCGCAAGCCCGCCAAGGCCGGCTCTGGTGTCTTAGAGTCCGTCTGGCCCTAATCAGGTCAACCCGGGTGCTAGGGGGCGGAGCCTCCCTTAGGGTTAAGAGGGCTCCAGCTCCAAGGTCAGCCGGACACTGGCCCCATACAACTGGAAGGTGTACGGGGCCCCTAAATCAACGATTGATTTGGGGACTATGCACGGGTAGCCGTAAGCTGTATCATGTGGGCAAGAACTGGGAAAGAGGGACAGCCGTAGCTCGCGATATGGAGCAGGCAACATTCTTGCCGGAGGAGGTGCTTGCACTCGAGATCGAACGGGCCGATAAACCCTGGTGGCCAGAGGGGGCCTGGTTCACCCTGATGTCCCGGAGTTGAACTCCGGGACATCAGGAGGCCCTGGGTCTTCCCAAGAAGATCGACCAAGAGTTGCCACCACCGGGAAGCGCCCGGGGCCTTTCTCCTCTACTTATGTGATGGGCTGCTACCGATGCTGCCCGGGAGAGGACGGGCCCTTCAGGACCTGCGGGAGCTGCAAGGGGAGGTGAGTTTGCGCAAGCCTTTGAAGATGAAGCATCGGCCAGCGTCGTGTACGGTGGGCGACTGGCCACGGCGGATACATAAAAATGGCCGAGGCTAAAAGAGCTGGGCCGAGTGACAGGGCCCCTTTAAAGGTTTGAGTTCTGGTTTCAACAGTCGCGGCGCGACCTACCTGTAAGTCCTCTCATCCCTCTTGCGGATATCCAAGATTTCGATGACCTGGTTCTTGTCGTCGATGTCGAAAAGGATCCGTAGGTCTCCCACCCGGTAGCGATACTGGGCGACGGGGGCATTTTCCAGCTTAATCGTGCCGTGAGTGCGGGGCTCTTTCATCAGCTTCTCGATGACCTCTTTCAGGCGTTGGGCCTGGTTGTTGGGTAAACCCAAGAAGGCCTTCTCAGCCCGGCGGGAGAAGATAGCTCGGTACATTTAGAGCCCTTTTCGCCTGAAGACCTCCTCCGCCGGAACCCCCTTGCCCTCGCGGATCTCCCTTCTGGCTTCCAGGAGGTTTGCCAGGTATTCCGGGTGCGAGAACTCCCTCATGGCCTGCTGCACCTCCAGGTACTTCTCCAGGTCGACGATGACCGCCATGGGTTTGCCCTGGCGGGTGATGACCACCTCTTGCCCCTCCTCTTGGAGCGCTTCAAGAAGCTTGGTAAGGTCCTTACGGAGCTCGTGCATGCCCACGAAATGAGTTCTTAGGATTTCAACCATAATTTATCCCTTTGTTTGTAATGGATTCACTATGAATATATTAACAAACTGTTAATGAATTGTCAAGGGCCGCTGGTCTACGGGTCTCCATAGTGCGACCTCGCTCATCAGGGCTCCAGCCGCTTGATTCCCGGCACCCGGTCAAATCCTCGGTCAAATGTGACAATCTCGTCAAGTTTCAGTTGCTCCATTAGAACTGCGTGGTAGGCGTCGGCGAAGGAGAGGTTGAGGTCTACGTAGAGGTCGAACGCTTTGCGGAGGCGACGTTTACCTGGGAGGATAATCCCTGGGAGTTCGATCAGGGGAAGAATGGCTTCGCGAATCCTCGCCTTGGGTTGGTGATACTGCCGCTGGAGGGTGAAGACCACTTCAAAGATCACGGTGTCGGCGGTGCGCAGTTGAATCTCGCCCCGCTCAACGCGCTCAAGGTAAGCAGTGCAGCGCGGCGATTGCTCCGGGTGATCCCCAAGGAGATGGCGCAGAATGATGTTGGAATCGAGAAACTGTGCTGTCATCTACCCAGTCCGTTCAATGACATCTTCCGCAATGGCGTGCTCTGCTTTCTCCCGCAACTCCTCGGCTGTTAGAGGCGGTTGGGTGGTCTTGATAATGCCAGCGGTGCTGGCAACTATACTTTTTCTGGGTGCCAGCCGGACCTGGTCATCTTCCAAAATAAAGGCGACCTTTTCGTGCGCAGTCAGACCCAGACGTCGGCGCACCTCTATGGGTATGGTGACCTGGCCCTTGGTGGTCACCGTCGAGAATAATTCTTTCATGGTTGCTCCTTCGCTAGCCAAAATAGGTATTACCTATATAACATATTCCTTACTTGTTGTCAAGAGCTTGATCCCCCGCAGAGTTGTCCATGTGCCGTGGCGCACCACGACGGATGAAAACGATGTTAATTTCAATGGAGGCCGTTGTTTGATCCTCCCGCAGCCCCCGCTTTCGCGGGGGCTGCGGGAGGATGGAT
>JACQYG010000144.1 GCA_016208345.1 Chloroflexota bacterium | reverse complement strand
TCCCCCCAGGACCGCTACCAGCATGGAGCGCAGGCCACCTGAGGTATCCTCGCCGTACTCGTCGTAGCCGCTCGTCTCCCCCGGGGCGGGCTCCTCCTCCGCGATCTTCCAGCCGCCCTTTCCCCCACCACCCTCCGATGGCGGCAAGGGTTCGCCACCTGTCTTGGAGGGAGTGACTGCCGGCTCCTCAGGTGCCGCATACACCGCGGGCCGGGCGAAGCGCGGGCACTCCTTGAATTTGTCGCTCAGGCAGAAGGTCTCCTGATGCCCCAGCTCTATCCATTGGGCAGGAGTGGAGCGATAACACCGGTGGTCGGTGGTCTGGAAAGGATAACAGCTATTCTGGTTATTCGCCAGACCCAAATACGGACAAGGTTCCAGCGATTTAGCCATGTCTATCACCTCCTGATCGCCATCCCGTAGCATGGGGGCCGCCGATCGACGTCAGGTCGGGCCGGATCAGACCCCGGTGAGCTGCCGCCCCGCGTTCAAGAGCCCTTGCACCTTCTCCAGGCTTCCCGCTTCGGTGTAGATGCGCACCAGGGGCTCCGTGCCCGACAGCCGTACCAGTAGCCAGGAGCCGTCAGCCAGCACGTACCGGAAACCCTCTCGGGTATCGATCTGGACGACCCTGACGCCACCCAGACTCCGTGGCCTGTCCCTGGTCAGGCGGGTTACTACCTCTTCTCGCTGTTCCGGGGCCATGGTTATGTCCACGCGGTCGTAGTAGTGCGGCCCAACCTTGCTGAAAAGATAATCCAGAAGCTGGGCCGGGGATTTGTCGGCCTTCACCATGAAGTCCAGGAGAAACAACCCGGCGACGATGCCGTCCCGCTCTGGGATGTGCCCACGAAAGGCATAGCCACCGGATTCCTCGCCACCGATGATGGCATCCACCTCCAGCATCTTCGGCGCTACGTACTTGAAGCCCACCATGGTCTCGTAGACCGGGATGCCGAACATCTCGCCCAACCGGTTCAGCATGGAGGTGGTAGAAATGGTCTTGACAATGGGGCCTCTCCACCCCCGGACCTCCAGCAGATAGAGCGCCAGCAACGCATACACCTGCAACTGGTTAATGAATTGGCCGTTCTCGTCTACCAGCCCCACCCGATCGGCGTCGCCGTCGGTGGCGATGCCGACTTGGGCCCCGCAGGTACGGACCGTCTCGAAGAGCCTGGACAGGTTGGTAGCGATGGGCTCCGGGTTGTGCATCTCCGGGAAAATCGGGTTGCGCTGATAGTGGATCTCGATCGCCCTGGTCTTGTCGCCGTTCAGGAGACGAGGGAACCACCCCACGCCAGCGCCCCACATGGAATCGGCCACCACGGTGAGGCCGGCCTGGCGGAGGGGTCCGATGTCCACCAGGGTAGCGACCTTGGCCAGGTATTCCGGGGCCGGATCAAAGACCTGGATCAAGTCCTGGGCCAGGGCATCATCCATCGGGAGCTGCTTGACGCTTCCAGCAGCCTGGATGTCCCGGATGCGCGCCTCGATGTCTTTCAGGGTTTCGGGTGTCGCCGCCCCGGCGTACTCCGAGCGGACCTTGAAGCCGTTCCAGGTAGCAGGGTTGTGGCTGGCCGTGATATTGATAGCACCAGCGGTTTTCTTGGCCAGCACCGAGTAGGAGATCACCGGAGTGGGGGATGGCCGGTCGCACAGGTAAGCGCGAATACCGTTCCCCGCCAACACCTCCGCCGCAGCCGCAGCGAAGTGCTCCGAGGCAAACCGGGTGTCGTAGCCCACCACCATGCCGGCATCTGCTTTCCCGGTGGCTATGAGATAGTCCGCTACACCCTGAGCACATAGCCGCACGTTCTCAAAGGTGAAATCCTCGGCGATGGTCCCTCGCCAGCCATCTGTGCCAAAGATTATGCGGGTCGCCATAGACCAACCCTCTATACTAGTAAAGAATAGTTGGCACCTGCTGGTTGCTAGACTCTATCGCGCCAGTAGTTCAACAGGTCCTTCATTGTTTGCTCGAACGGGATCTGCGGTACCCAGCCGGTCTGGTTGCAGAATTTAGTGGTGTCGGCCCAAAGGATCTTTACATCCGAGGGCCGTAGCCGGCCAGGGTCTTGCACCACTGTTACCTTCACCGTGCTCAGCGAGAGCAGAATGTCCAGCATCTCCTGGATGGTGCGGGTCGTTCCAGAGCCCACGTTGTAGACCTGGCCGGGCTGGCCCTTGTCCAGGGCCAACCAGTAGGCTCGCACCATATCCCGCACGTCGGTCCAATCTCGTTTCGACGAGATGTCGCCCACGTGGACCACCGGCTCACGCTTGCCCTTCTCGATCTCCGCGATCTGTTTGGCAAAGGAGCTGGTGCTGAATACCTGACCCCGGCGTGGGCCGGTGTGGTTGAAGCCCCGGGTGACCACGGTTTTAAGACCGTAACTTTTGAAGTACTGCCAAGCCAGGAGCTCCTGGGCCACCTTGCTCACTGCATAAGGACTCAGGGGCCGCAGGGCATTGGTTTCCTTCATGGGCACCTCATCCGGGTGCACCAGGCCATACTCCTCGCTAGACCCAGCGATGTGGATCATGGGATCCAGGCCGGCCTCCCGCACCGCCTCAAAAAGATTGATCTGGCCGATGACGTTAGTCTGAAAGGTCTCCACCGGGGCGTTCCACGAGGAGAGCACGAAACTCTGGGCCGCCAGGTGGAAAATGCGCTCCGGCTGCACGGAGGATATGAGCTTTCTCACCGAGTACGAGTCGGCCAGCTCGCATTGCAAAAGGTTGACCTGGCCAGCCTTGGCGAGTCGGTCCAACTCTCCCGGGCCAGTGATCTTCTCCTCCACCAGGACATTCAGCTTGCCCTGGCTTCTTAGATCGTTCAGGTTATCCAGGCGACTCCGCCAGCGGCACGAGCCGTATACCTCCACATCGCCCCGGGCCAGAAGATATTCCCCCAGGTAACTGCCGGCAAAGCCGGTGACGCCGGTGATCAGGACCTTCATTTTCCCTCCTATAGATACTTAAGCTTCTTCTCTTGCTTAAGCTTGTTGACCAGGGTCTTCACGTCCTGGGCCCGTTCTCGAGGGCAGATCAGGATCGCATCACCGGCGTCCACGATTATTATGTCTCTCAGGCCAATGGTGGCGATGAGCCGCTGAGGAGGCCCATAGACCAGGCAGCCGGTGGTATCGTAGCCCACGTGATGGCCCACCACCACGTTGTTCTCACGGTCGGCAGGCAGGAGGTCAGCCAGGGTGGCCCAATCGCCCACGTCGCTCCAGCCGACATCCACCGGGATCACCGCCGCCCGGTCAGTGCGCTCCATCACCCCGAAGTCGATGGTCTCGTCGGCCACCCCTTTCCAGATGCGTTTCAACGTGGGCTCCCACTTCTCAGTGCCCAGGCTTGGCTCCAGTTCCAGTAATTGGCGATAGAGGTCCGGAAGGTGTTTGGCAATCTCCTCCAAGATCACGTCGTTGCGCCAGATGAAAATGCCGCCGTTCCAGAAGTAAGAGCCGCTTCTCAGATAGCGTTCAGCGGTCTCCCGGTCTGGCTTCTCGCTGAATTGGGCCACCTTGAAAACCTGGTGCCCATTGTAACTCCCCAGGAGGTCGCCCCGGCCGATGTAGCCGTAGCCTGTTTGCGGCGAAGATGGCCGCATCCCCAGGACCACCAGGTATCCCTGCCGGGCCACCTCCTCAGCGGCGACCAGGGCCTGGCGGAACGCCGCCGCCTTGGCGATGAGGTGATCAGCAGAGAGAACGGCCACCACGTCGTCAAAGTCTATGCGCTTGATATACAGGGCCGCCAGGCCGATACAGGGCGCTGTGCCATGGCCCTCTGGCTCCACAATGATATTGCCCCGGGGGACCGCTGGTAGCTGCACGGCTGCGATGTCGGCATAGGCCGAGTTGGTCACCACGAAGATATCGCGCTGCGAGATCAAGGGCTGGATGCGATTTATCGTCTCCTGGAGCATGGTGTTCTTGGCTACGATGTCCAGGAGCTGCTTGGGCCGGCTCAGGCGGCTGCGGGGCCATAGGCGCGTGCCGCTGCCGCCGGCCAGGATCACTGCCTTCATCGCCTTAACTCACCCACTCGAGTTTCCCTCGATGTCCGAGCGAACACGGTCTCGCCAGTAGTCGAGCACCGCCGCTAAGCTATCTCTCAACGGCGTCTCTGCCCGCCACCCGGTCAGAGCCCGGAACTTAGAGCAGTCACTCAGCAGGACCGCTACCTCAGAATCGCGCAGCCGAGCCGGATCAACCTCAACGGCAAACTGCAGGGACGACATGGCCAGAAGGTTATCTAGGACTTCCCGGATAGAGTACGTGCGCTCTGCGCCCAGGTTGTACACCTCCCCGGGCTCCCCCTGGGTGATCGCCAGGAAGTAGCCACGCACCATGTCGCGCACGTCGCTGAAATCCCGTTTAGGTGTCAGGTTGCCCACCTTAACCACCGGAGCCCTGAGGCCGGCCTCGGCCTCGGCGATCTGCTTCGCAAAATTGGCGGTGACGAAAGCGTCGCTTTGCCGGGGGCCGATGTGGTTAAAGGGTCGCAGGCGTATTACGGGGAGCCTGTTAGAAAGAAAATACTGATAGCCCAGATAGTCTTGGGCGATTTTGCTCACTGCATAAGGGCTCAAGGGACGCAAGGGATTGGTCTCTTTCACCGGCAGTTCGTGGGGGTATATCAAGCCGTATTCATCCGCCGAGCCGATCACAAGTACCCTGGGTTTCTGCTCTAAGGCGATCGCCGCCTCCAACACATTTAGCTGGCCCAGGATATTATTCTGCAGGGTTTTGGCAGGGTCCACAACGGAAAGGGCCACTGCAGCCTGGGCCGCCAGGTGGAAAATGAACTCCGGCTTGATCTCGCTGACCGCCGCTTTCACCTTCCGTTCGTCAGTGATATCACCCTCATGGAGGTGGATCACATCCAGGAGATAGGCGATGTGGTGGATGCCATGGTCTAGATGGTAGAGGCCATGGATCTCCCAATCGGTATTTCCCAGGAGGTATTCGGCCAGATGGCTGCCAGCGAAGCCGGAGACCCCGGTGATCAGAGCCTTCAAAATAGAGCTGGTTCTCCTTCTTGCCCGAGGCAGGCCTGCCGGGCAGGTGCGCTACATATGGGCCAGGCCGAAGGCCTCCGGTGGGCCCACGTGCTCCGACTCGGGCTATACTATAGCCGATTCAATACCAAAAAGCAACCACATTACGGGCCGACGAGTGATATGCGTCCTTCCATTTCGACCTCGTCGATCACGCCCACGATGATCGAAAGGATCGGAGCATCAGGGATCTTCACCACCTGGCGGGCGGAGTTGCCCTCGCGAACCACCAGGACCAGGTCCTCAGGCCCGGCCTGGGCGGCATCCACGGCAATAAAGGAGTCGCCGCTTGGCTCACCCTGGGGGTTCAGGGGCTGGACGATAAGGAGCTTTTTAGCCTGGTAGTCTTTGTGTTTGACCGTGCAAACTATGTTCCCGATGATCCTTCCAATGACCATTGGCACTTTTTCCTATCCGGGCCCTCTGGCCTTCAGTTTGCCCCTGGTCTCCAGCTCCACCATATCCACGATACCGCAGATGGCCAGGTCGGTGGGAGTCCACTTCTCAGGCAGGGCTAACGATGCCTCTCGGGCCCTGACCAGGAACACGATGTCGCCGTGCCCCGCGGTGCCTGTGCCGTCGGCGGCGATCTGGGGCTCGCCCCGGGGCTTCAGCTCATGGTCCAGGGGCTGAACTATCAGGAGCCGGATGCCCTTGAGCCCCTCATTTTTTTGCGTGGCCACCAGCGTGCCGATAACTTTTCCCAGGTACATGCCCGAATCCTAACAGAGCTTCTGTCTCATGTCCTCATGCAGCGAGGGGATGACCACGCTGCGCACCAATAGGCCCTGCTCTTTGGCTAGGAGAGTTCCGGCAGCCACCGAGGCCTCCACATTGCTGACATCGCCGATCATCAGGACGAAAGACTTGCCGCCCAGGCCATTAGCCAGGCGGATCTCGGTCAAAAGCACGTCGGCAGCCTTGGCTGCGGCATCAGCAGCAACAATGGTAGTAGCCACCGTGACGGTCTCGATGATGCCCAGGGCTTCCACGTAGTCGGTCTCCACCGCACCGGCGATGGCTGGGAACACCGAAAGGTGCACGTTGGGCAGGAGCAGCTTATCCACCACCGCGTCGCCGCCCGTTTCCTCGCCGGCCCGCATGGACTCGGTGACCGCGTCCACATCGCCGGTGATAAGCACGATGAATTTCCCGGGACACACCGGCCGGGCATCCAAGAGCTCCACCAAGGCCTTCTTGACCATGGCATCCCCGGCCTCGATGCCCGCCGCTATGCTATTGAATTCGAGCAACCCTATTGCCGGTTCCATCGTCCCTCCACTCCCCCCACCTAATCACCACCGAATCACCGCGAATCACAACGGGATTATTCCTCGATCACCACCTGCCGGCCTTCCACCACTTCCCTCACCGTCCCCCGTATGGACGCGTGGACATTAGCCCCCAGTTTCCCTTCTGGGACCTGCCCGATGAGGTCTCCCAGCCTCACCTTGTCCCCCTGCTTCACCGTGGGCTGGGCGGCAACGCCGGTGTGCTGCTTTAGCGGTATGGCCACTCGCCCGGGATGGACCGGGCTTTCGTCCAAAGGAACCGGGAGGTCCCGGTAGCGGGTCAGGCCCAGCTTGTCCATGAGCCGATTGGTGGGCACGCGACGGCCATCGAACATATCATGAACCTTCAAGTCGCTGCGGCGGTGTCGAGTATTGATCCAGTCCAAGGCCTCCAGGTTGCGCTTGACGGCTTTGTAATAGGCCATGGGCGATAGCTCTAACGGACAGGCGTACGCCTCGCACAGGCGACACTCGCAGCACAGCACCGCCGAGGTGATGTTGTCGGTGGGCTCGCTGGAGGCGTAGTTCAGCGAGCGCATGATCTCGTGCGGGAAGAGACGATGGCCCAACAGGCTCCTGGGGCACAGGTCCGTGCAATCCCGGCACTGGTCACAGGTCGATTTTCCCCGACGGAGGCTGGTGCGCAGGGGCTCGCTCATCCGTCGTATCACGGCGTTGTCCTTGGGCAGTACGATGATCCCCCCCAGGGTCTTGGTGACCGGCATGTCAAGGTCACTAGCCAACCTTCCCATCATTGGCCCGCCCAGAACCACCGCGTAGTCGGAGCCAGTTCTCCCCTGGGCCACTTTGATCCCTCCAGCCAGCCGGATAGCCTGGGCCAGGCTCGTTCCCACCGGCAATCTCAGCGTTTTCGGACTATACACCTCGCCAGTCACGGTCACGTAGCGATGCGTCACCGCCTGGCCCTGCATGGCTTCAGCGATATTCAGCAGGGTACACACGTTCTGTACCACCACGCCCACGTGCAAAGGCAGCCCCCCCTCGGGCACCAGACGACCCGTCGTCTCGTAGACCAGCACGAATTCGTCACCGGCCGGGTAGTAGCTCCCTATCAGATGCACCGAAACGTTGGGGTAGCGACTCGCGGCAGCCCGGATGGCCTCCACCGCTTTCTTATACTCGGCCTTGAGCGCAACGATGCCCTTTCGGGCCCCGGTGGCCTGCATTACCAGGCTAAGCCCCTCCACCACGGCGCCGGCCTTGGCCGCCATGATGTGCTGGTCCACCTTCAGGAGCGGCTCGCACTCCGCGCCATTGGCCACGGCAATCTCCACGGAAGAGGAGATCTTCACATGAGTGGGAAAACCGCCGCCTCCGGCCCCGACGACACCCGCCTTCCGGGTGGCGTCAACGATCTGGTTAGACATGAATTATACGATCCTAAACGCATCCACCAGCGTACACCGACGCACCCGGGAGAAGTCCTTGGCCGAGGTCAAGCCCTCACCCGTAGGGCTGGCTATGGAGAACGAGGTATAGCCCTCGCCTCCGAAGCCCAGGCCGGCGAGAGACGGCGCGTTCTTGACGAAGATGCTGGTGTTTATCAGCCGGGCCATTCGGCTCAGATTGTCGATGTTCTTGGAATGCATCACTGCGGTGTGGCCGTTGCCCAGCTCGGCCTCCACGCCCAGGTCAATGGCCTCCAGGGCCTTGCGGACCCGAACCAAAGGTATCACTGGCATCAGTTGCTCGGTCCAGAACAAGGCATCATCCTGGTCCGTCTCGGCCAGGACGATCTTGATCTCATCGCCCACGGAGATACCGATCTCCCTCAAGATGATGCCGGCATTCTTGCCCACGAAGTCCTTGTTTATCACTCCCTCCCGGCGGGGCCCCCGGTCTTCCTTCAGGATCACCCGCTTGAGCCGCTCCAGTTGCCAGTGGGTGACCTCGAAGGCGCCGTGCTGCCTCAAGGCGGCTTTGAGCTGGTCGACGATGGCCTCCACCGCGATGATCTCCTTCTCCAGCACACACACTACGTTATTGTCAAACGAGGCGCCGATCACAATGTCTCGGGCCGCCTGCTCGATGTCGGCGGTTTCGTCCACCACCGCCGGTGGGTTGCCCGGGCCAGCGCAGATGGCCTTCTTACCGGAGTTCATAGCGGCCTTCACCACCCCCGGCCCCCCGGTGACCACCAGGAGGCGGATTCCGGGGTGGTGCATCAACTCCTGGGCAGTCTCGATGGTGGGCTCGGTTACCGAGGTGATGATGTTTGGTGGCCCGCCCGCGGAGACGATGGCCTCATTAAGAATACGGATCGTTTCCAGTGACACGCCCTTGGCATTGGGATGAGCATTGAACACCACGCCATTGTCGGCGGCGACCATGCCGATGGCGTTGCAGATAATGGTAGAAGTAGGGTTAGTTACCGGGGTTATCGCTCCGATGACGCCGTATGGCGCCCTCTCCACCAGGGCCAGGCCGCGGTCGCCGGTCCAGACCAGGGGCTTGAGGTCCTCGGTGCCCGGGGTCTTGTTGGCCACCAGGAGGTTCTTCTTGACCTTATCCTCCCAGCGGCCCAGGCCGGTCTCCTGCCAGGCCAGCTTGGCCAGGTACTCGGCGTTGTCTCGGACTGCCTGGCGCATGGCGGAGATGACCATCTCCCGGCTTTCCAGCGTCAAGTCACTCAGGCGCACCTGGGCCTTTCCCGCTGCCCTCACCGCCGCGTCGATGGTAGGAAAGCCTAGGGCTTGCTCCCCTGGCCCAGCATCTCCACGCCAGGAGACGGACGGCAACCCAGGTCTGGCCCGGCGCCCCTCCTCTTCGCCCAGCCGGGCCACCACTCTGCCCACGATGGACCTGATCCGCTCTTCCTCCGGATCGACCACTTATACCCTCCAACGCCCTGATACACCTTCCAGGTGAAGCGAGGAAACACCTGGAAGGTGTATCAGGGAGAAGAAAACAGGTAACGGATTAAAGATATCGCGCGGTTCCCGCTTCACCCCTCGCGGCACGCGCATTGCCCTCACCCATCACTCTACTTTCTGATATTTCGCGCGGTTCCCGCTTCACCCCTCGCGGCACGCGCATTGCCCTCACCCATCACTCTACTTTCTGATATTTCACCACGCCATCCACTTCCCAGGTATCCACGATGGCCATGATCACTGCGTCCACCGGGCGGTTCTCAGTGACCTTGGTCTGGCGCGCGGAAGAGCCGGTGGCGAAGAGGATCACCTCGCCCAGCCCGGCCCCCACCGAATCCACGGTCACCACGTAGCCGCCCGTGGGCCTGGCCTCGACGTCCAACTGCTTACAGAGGAGAAATTTCACCCCCTCCAGCTTCTCGTCCTTGCGGGTGGCGACCACCGTCCCCACCACCTTGGCGATGAGCATGTCGCGTTACTCCTACATCCGATTGCAGATTTCAGATTGCAGATTGACAGCTTCAAATCGGCAATCTCAAATCGTGAGATCTGCAATCTCTACATGGGTAGCAGTCCAATCGCATTGGCCGTCCAATCTGGCAAATCGCCCAACGCGGTTGGGCTCCTACCCCACACAGCAGAGGGCAGGGAGCTGAGGGAGCGGTTAGCTGCTATTTGCCATCCGCTATCTGCCATCCGCCATCCGCCACCCGCTACCCTAGCCCTCTTTCTCTTGCCTGGCTTGCTCCAGGCGACCCAGAGGCAGCACCAGGTCGATGTTGATGTGGGGTCGTGGGATCACGTGCACCGAGACCACCTCGCCCACCTTCTCAGCGCCCCGGGCCCCGGCCTCTACCGCTGCCTTGCACGCGGCCACATCGCCGCGGACGATGGCGGTAACGTATCCCCCGCCGATCTTCTCGTAACCCACCAGCTCTACCTTGGCCGCCTTGACCATGGCATCCGATGCTTCCACCATCGCCGCGAACCCCTTGGTCTCGATCATCCCTAGAGCTTCTGCCATTGCTGAAAGGTCCTCCTTACAATATTGATGAAGAATTCGCTAGCTCAATGGGTAAACCCACAAGACAGGTCAAAAGCCAACGCGCAACCGTCAGCGATGCCCGTCTATTGGCCTCGGGGGAAACCCCGGCCCTGACTGCCCATCTTTCTACTACTTAAAGAGTTTGGCATCCTTCCAGGGAACACCGCCTACGCCCGCGCCCTGGCATCCATCACCTTGCCCTTAATCCCCTCGATGGCCTGGACCGCGGCGTGGCGGCCTACCTCGATGTCGCGCTCCTCGCCGCCCAGGTAGAGCCTGCCGAAGCTGCCGAAAGGACGCACCTCGATGAGCGTGATGTTCGCTGCCTTCTCTGCCTCATTGGCCGCCAACACCGCATAAGCCGCCGGCTCAACCTCCATTATGTAAAGAGTTTGGCCAGCAATGAGCATGGAGCCGTTGCGATTGCGGTTCACCAACTGGGCATGGTGGTCGTCCACCCGGCGAATCACCTGGCTGGAGAAGATCTTAGGCTGCCAGCGGTCACTCTCCTGGACACCTAGGGCCTCCAGTATGGCACGACCGGCTGCCCGGGTGTTGGCCTGGGACGGCGAATGCACCTCAAGCAGGCCGAAGAGCCGTTCCACCACCTGCACCGCCGGCTTCACCTC
>JACQYG010000201.1 GCA_016208345.1 Chloroflexota bacterium | reverse complement strand
ATCTGATCAGACGTCTCATCTGGTCGGTCCTGGTGGTGGTAGGGGTCTCGTTGGTCGTCTTCATCGTCACCCATGCCATTGGTGACCCAGTGCGCATCATGCTTCCCCTCGAGGCCAGCCAGGAGGAGTACCTGACCATGCGCCACGCCTGGGGCTTCGATGACCCCCTGTACGTGCAATTCTGGCGCTTCGCTGTCAAGGCAGCGCGAGGAGACTTCGGTGACTCCCTGTGGCAGCGCACGCCAGCCCTGGCTCTGGTCATAGATAGGTTGCCAGCATCCTTTCTGCTGTCCTTTGTGGCCATTGCCCTCGCCGTCCTCAGTTCCATACCTTTGGGTATCCTGGCCAGCTTGAGACTCCGCTCGCTCCTCGATCGTCTATGCGTCATGGGATCGCTCCTGGGGGTCTGCATCCCTGTTTTCTGGCTGGGTATCATGCTCATCATGTTCTTCGCCGTGGACCTGGGTTGGTTCTACACCTCCGGTTACGGTACCTGGAAGCACCTGGTGCTGCCGGCGGTGACCCTGGCCGCCCTGCCTATGGGCCGCATCACCCAGATCGTGCGCTCCAGCATGCTGGACGAGTTGCATCGCCAGTACATGACCACGGCGCGGGCTAAGGGACTGGCCGAGGGCTACATCATCGTCCGCCACGCCCTGAAGAACGCGGCCATTCCCATCGTCACGCTGGCGGCCTGGGAACTGACCCGTATGCTGGCTGGCTACACCATCATCGTGGAGAAGGTCTTCGCCTGGCCGGGCTTCGGATTGTTGGCCATGCAGGCCATCGAGCGCCACGATCTCCCGCTCATCCAGGCTGACGTCTTTGTAGTGGCCCTGATCGTGGTGGTGCTCAACATCGTCATTGATTTTGTCTATGCGGCGCTGGACCCGAGAGTTCGCTTTGGGTGAGGGAAAACGGCCATGAAAAGTTCACCGGCCAGTGCGGCTTCCCTGCCGCGAGTGAGGGTCATCGAGGAAGAACGGTTTGTCTTCTGGCGCAACCTCTGGCAGCTGACTCAGTATCTGATCCGGGATCGGGTGGCCCTATTGGGTGTTCTCATTGTCCTCACCGTGGTTTTCGCGGCTGTGGCTGCGCCCCTGGTCGCGCCCCATGACCCGACCAAGCAGAACATCGCCAAGCGACTGACGCCGCCGGCCTGGGCAGCCAAGGGAGAGGCCGGGTACTGGCTGGGCACAGACCAGTTGGGGAGAGACGTGTTGAGCCGCATCATCTACGGCAGCCGCGTGTCCCTCACCGTTGGCCTGAGCGTGGTGGCCATCGCCGGCAGCTTTGGCATTCTTCTCGGCCTCGTCTCCGGCTACTTCAGCGGCCGCACCGATGACGTTCTTATGCGCCTGACCGACGTCCAGACCGCCTTCCCCGGCCTGCTCCTGGCCCTGACTATCATTACCATGATCGGGCCAAGCGTGCGCAACATCATCATCGTCCTGTCCATCAACGGCTGGATGGTCTACGCCCGCATCACGCGGGGCATCATGCTTTCTTTGCGCGAGACACCCTTCATTGAGGCAGCTCGGGCCATCGGCTGCTGCGACCGGCGCATCATCTTCCGCCATGCTCTGCCCAACCTGCTGTCGCCCTTGCTGACCCTGGGCACCCTGGAACTGGCTCGCATCATCCTGGCCGAGGCCTCGCTGAGCTTCCTGGGGCTGGGGGTGCAGCCGCCAGCCGCCTCGTGGGGCTTGATGATCGCCGACGGGCATCAGTATATAACCCGTGGCTGGTGGCTGGTGACTTTTCCCGGCCTGGCCATCGCCATCACCGTCTTCGGCGTGAACCTGGTGGCCAGTTGGCTCAGGACATATTCCGATCCCACTCAGCGGTATCGTCAGATCAGGACGGTGGAGTAAACGAATCACAGGGAGGAAGATGTTCAAGAAGATAATGGTTCCATTGGATGGCTCAGAGCTGGCCGAGGCGGCGCTGCCGGTGGTGGAGGGACTGGCGACCTGTCTGGGGTCAGAGGTCATCCTGGTACAAGTGGTTCCGAGCCCCCGGGGACGTTCTGCGGCCAAGTTTCGTCCCTTTTCGCCCGATCTTCCCGTGGCCGTCCCCCGCGCCCGGGAGGATGTGGAGATGGCTCGGCATCCCATCTACAAAGACCAGGAGATGATCAGCCTGAAGGCGAAGGCGAAGGCTTCCCTGGCCCGGGCCGAGAAGCGGCTGCGGGATCAGGGCATCCAGGTGAAGGTGGATGTTCTCTTCGGCCGACCGGCCGAGGAGATCATCGCCTACGCTGAGCAAGCGGCTGTGGATGTAATCCTCCTCTCCACCCATGGAGAAAGCGGCCTGGGTCCCTGGAACATGGGGGCTACGGCCGAGCGGGTGCTGCGGGGTGCCAACGTTCCTGTCCTTCTGGTGCGGCCGGCCCAGGCGCGGGTCCGGCGGGGGGACTGGCCAGATCTACTGTAGGATGGAGGTTTCACATTGCGCCCAACTGGTTCCTGGGTGGCCCTGGTCACCCCCTTCACCGAAGCCAGCGAGGTGGACTTCGCTGGCTTCGAACGCTTGATAGATTTCCAGGTCGGGAACGGCACCAGCGGCCTGCTCCTCATGGGCTCTACCGGCGAGCCTACCCTGCTCACTCCGGACGAGCGGCGGGAGATCCTCGACCGGGTGTGTGCCTACGCCAAAGGCAAGATCCCCGTTTTCGCCGGCACCACCTGCGGCAGCACCGGCGAGACCATTGCACTAAGCCGCTACGCCGAGCGGGCCGGGGCCGACGGGCTGCTCCTGGTCGTCCCAGCCTACAGCCAGCCGCCTCAGGAGGGCCTCTACGCCCACTTCAAGGCCGTGGCCGAGACGGTGAGCATCCCCATCGCCGTCTACAATAACCCCTCCCGCGTGGGGGTGAACATTGACCCGGCCACCATCATCAGGTTGGCCGAGCTGCCCAACATCGTAGCCGACAAGGAGGCCATGGGCAACATCGGCCAACTGGTGGAGGTGATCAGGGGCACCAATGGCCGGCTGCATCTTCTTTGCTGCGATTACCCCGGCTATGGGTTGATCATCCCTACCCTGGCTCTGGGCGGCCACGGCACGGCCAACATCGCCGGCAACGTCATCCCCCGGGAGATGGCCGAGATGTCCCGGCCGTGGCGGTCGTGGGACGACGTAGAGCGGACCAGGGAGCTCTATTTCAGGTACGTGCCTTTGCTCTCGGCCCTGTACAGCCTGTCCAATCCCATCGCCGTGAAGGCGGCCCTGCGGCTGATGGGCCTGCCCGGCGGCCCGGTGCGCCGCCCGCTGGTTGACATGTTTGGTTGGCATCGGTGTCTGACCCCCGGCCAGGTTCCCATCCTCGCCGCTGGCTGATCCTGGCCACCGTCCTCATCGGCACCCTGACCGGCACCCTGGGCAACAGCATGGCCAACGTGGCCCTGCCAGCCATCATGGATCACTTCTCTGTGGACATCAGCCAGGCCACGTGGGTGGTGACGGTCTACATCCTACTCTTCGCCGTGCCCCTGCCCGTCTTCGGCCGCCTGGGTGACATGTATGGCTACAAGTGCATCTACCTGGTCGGCATGAGCGTCTTCGCCTTCGCCGCCCTCCTGGCTGCCCTGGCCCCCACTTTTCCCGCCCTCATCGCCTTCCGCGCTCTGCAAGGATTGGCCAACGCTCCCACCTTGCCCTCGGTCATGGCCATCGTTGCCTACGTTTTCCCGCCCCAGGAGCGGGGCCGGGCCATGGGGGTGTGGGCCCTGGTCAATAGCTCGGCTCACGCCATCGGCCCGCCCCTGAGCGGCTTCCTGACACAGTATCTGGGCTGGCCGGCGATGTTCTACGTCAATATCCCGCTCTGTGTCCTGGGGGCGATATTCATCTGGCGTCTGGTGCCGCCCGATGCCAGGCGCGGTGGCAGCAACTTCGACTACATCGGGGCCATCACCCTCACCCTGGCCACCCTGACCCTCATGTTCAACCTGACCCAGGGGCGCAAGGCGGGTTGGGCCTCGCCGACTGGCATCGCTTTGTGGGTGATCTTCATCGGCCTGGTGGGGGCTTTCCTGATCGCCGAGAGGACCGCCAGGTCGGCCTTCGTCGAGCTGAGCCTTTTTGGCAACCGCCCCTACACTGCGGCCACGGTCGTGGTATCGTTGCAACTCTTCTGCCAGTTCGGCCTGGCTCTGATCATGCCTCTCTTTCTCATTCGCATCCAGGGCTATACCAGCAGCCAGGCAGGACTATTAGTCTTCCCCTTGCCTATCGCCATGGCCCTGGTGGCACCTCTGGCCGGCCGCCTGACCGATAGCTACGGCTGTCGGCTGTCATGCATCAGCGGGATGGGGCTTGTGGCCCTGGCGGGGTTAGGGCTGCTTCTCCTGGGGGCGGGCACACCGGCCTGGTACGTGGCGGCTACACTGATGCTGATGGGTGTGGGCATGGGCATGATCCAATCGCCTACGGCGGCGGCGGTGACCCACGTAGTGGCTCAGGAGCGGTTAGGGTTGGCCCTGGGGCTGTTCAACATGTTCCGCTTCGTGGGAGGGACTCTGGGGGCGACGGTGTTCGGCACGGTCCTGGGGAGCTTCAGCGCCAGCCTGGACCCGGTCGGTGCTTTCCACCTGGATTTCGGGCTGGTGGTGGGACTGGCCCTGGTAGCCTCCCTGGTGGCACTGAATGTGCCGGAAAGGGTGAAGGACGAACGATAGGAGGCAAGATGCCCAAGGAACCACACCTGGGTAGGATATTGGACAAGTACCCCTACGCCGCCAAGGACGACGTGGAGGGCCGAATCGTGTGCCTGCTGGACGCCCAGTCGGAGAATAGGGGCATGGAGTTGGCCACCCACCCATCCCGGGCCGTGCCTCGAGGCCAGATTCACGAGCTGGTGCTGACCGACCAGGCCGAGGCTACGCCGGGTAGCACGGTGGATCGGGTAGCCTACGTCGGCTTCTTCGAAGTGGAGCATGGCGGGCTGATCCTGGTCGGCGACCGGGTGACAGTGGACGGCCAGGAGCTGGGCGAGGTGGCAGGGTTCGATGAGACTCACTTCCCCAACCACATGAACGTGCTGCTCAAGGCCCCGGTGCGGCAGACGGGGGTGGAATTGGGGGTGAAGCTGGGGGCCAAGGTAGTGTTCAGGATGGCGGAGCAGGCGGCCCACAACTGTGGTATAATGTTGGGGTTTTAGGCCTGGTCAGTCTTCGGAGTTCGGGGATTAGACGGTGGAAGCGGTCGCCGTGCCAGCCGGAGCCGGCCCATATCAGGTGAACCTGACGGTGTTCCAGGGGCCTCTGGATCTGTTGCTCCAGCTTGTCGAGCAGCGGACACTAGACATAACTACAGTCTCCCTGGCCCAGGTAGCTGATCAGTACGTGGAGTATATCGGCCGAATGCCAGAGCAGGATCCGGAGGTGCTGTCCGGGTTTCTGGTGGTTGCCGCTAAACTGCTCCTCTTGAAATCCTGGGCGCTCTTGCCCCGCCCCCCACAGGAGACGGCCGAGGAGGAGGGTAATCCTGGAGAGGAGCTGGCTCGCCAGCTTTTGGAGTACAAACGGTTCAAAGAAGCGGCCGCGCATCTCAGGGCCTGGGAGGAACGGGGAGGACGCAGCTACGTCCGGATCGCGCCGCCCCCAAAGGTCATCGGTGAGCTGCGCCTGGAGGGGGTGACCCTGGCCGACCTGGCCCAGGCCGTCAGGCGGG
>JACQYG010000105.1 GCA_016208345.1 Chloroflexota bacterium | reverse complement strand
GCGCTAGGCGCACTCCGGTAGCGACGTTACTCTCCATCGGTAGTGAAGACCTCCGGGTGGATCACCGCTGCCAGCAGGCGCGCGCCCCGGGCCAGGTTCGGCCCCGGCGCGTTGAGCCAGATCTCATCCACAGCGACCACACACGCCTCCCGCACTGCACTCACCTGGTCCCAGCCGGGGCGCCGGGCCACCCGGCCCAAAGTCGGGTGGGCCACCCCTGCCCAGGCCACCACGATGAACTTGGGATTGGCGGCGATCACCTCGTCGTCGGCCACAGCTCCCCCCGGCTGCTCTGGCACGAACTGGCCACCGGCGATAAAGTTCGACGATGGTCTTGGTGCGGTAGGGGACTGAGGTGATGACCAGGTCAGGAGAGAGAGGCGCAATTTCCACCGGCCAGGCAGACCAGGTCGAAGGCAGGCAGGGCCTGTCACCTACGTTCACCAGGCGGTCACACCATTTGCTGACAGCCACCAGCCGTGCTTGCTGGCCCAGGGCGAACAGAATGGCAGTGACACTGGGCTCCAGGGAGACGATGCGTTGCAACGTACTACGTGACATTAATCTCTCCTTTCGCCGTTCCTCCTTGCCGACAGGCTTCCACGAAACGCCCAGCCAACTCCGGCTTGCACCAGAAGTGAACGTGCACATAAGAAGCCCACAGGTTATCCACCTGCGCCCCCTCGAGCCGGAACTCCCCCTCACCCGAGGGCGGCAACAATTCGCAAGCCGGGGGCAGATTGGCCGGGCGGCCCTCCCACACGGAGTAATGGAACTCGTGGCCGCGCACTGTTTCGCCCGCTGTGAGCAGCCAGGAATCGCCAGCCGCCTGAGCCAGCCGATAGCTCAGGGTGAGCCGGCCGGTCATCACCGAGCGCCCCGGCAGCAGGCCGACCATGGGGTGCCCCCGCCCATCCAGGTCTACGATGGCTTCCGTCAGATACATCAGCCCACCGCACTCGGCGTAGATGGGCATACCTTGGCCGTGGGCCTGATGCAGTGCCTGCCGCATCCCTGCGTTGGCCGCCAGTTGGCTGGCATAGAGTTCCGGGAAGCCGCCACTGAGAATGACGCCAGCCGTGCCTGGGGGTAGAGCCGTATCGCGCAACGGGCTGAAGAAGACGATCTCGGCCCCGGCAGCCTGCAGCAGGTCCAGGTTGTCTTCGTAGGTGAAGTTGAAAGCCTCATCCCGTGCAACGGCGATGCGTGGCCGACGACCGACGGCCGACCTCTGACCACCAGGCCGCACCAGGGCCGTGTCGGCTACGACCAGGGGTGGGGCCTTGCCGGCAATGGCCAGCAGGCGGTCCAGGTCCAGGTGACGTTCAACGACATGGGCGGCGGCATCGACGAAGGCATGCCAACGGCCGGGCTCGGCCGTGGGTACCAGGCCCAGGTGACGCTCGGGGATCTCCAGCGCCGGGTCGCGGGGCAACCAGCCGAGTACCGGAAGCCCCGTGGCCCGCTGGATGGTCGCTGCCACTCCCCGGCCGTGGCTCTCGCTGCCGACCCGGTTGACGATGAAGCCAGCCAGGGGTAGGTCAAGATCGAACCGTTGATAGCCCAGGGCCACGGCACCGGCACTGCGGGCCAGCGCGCTGGCGTCGAGCACCAGCACCGTCGGCGCGCGTAGCAGCTTCGCCACCTGAGCCGTGCTCCCTGTTTCATCGTCGTAGCCAAAGCCGTCGTAGAGGCCCATCACGCCTTCGAAGACGGCGATGTCGGCCTGGCGCGCCGCGTGGACAAAGAGGGCCCGCACTTGATCTACCGGCACCATCCAGGTGTCTAGGTTGCGACAGGGCTGGCCTGCAGCCAGGGTGTGGTAGGTGGGATCAATGTAGTCCGGCCCGACTTTGAAGGGCTGGACGGCCAGACCCCGGGCGCGCAGGACGGTGATCAGGCCGACCGTGACCGTCGTCTTGCCCACACCAGAGTGGGTGCCGGCGATGAGTAGCCGAGGGATCGTTACCACTCCTTGACCCTATGAGCCAGGGCCCAGCCGCCGGGTAGCGCCAGGGCGGCCAGGGTAATCTTCAGCAAATCGCCTGGGATAAAAGGAAGCAAGCCCAATGCCAATACTTTGTCTGGCCCTACAAAGCGGGCCAGCCAGGGCAGGCCAAGCAGATAGATGACGGCGTTGCCCAGGAGCATGGCGGCGCCGGCCGTCGGTAGGCGTTGGTCCCACCCTCGCTCGCACAGCCGGCCCACGAGAAAGGCGGCAGCCACAAAACCCACCAGGTACCCGCCAGTAGGGCCTGCCAGCCGGACAAGCCCGCCAGTGCCGCCAGCGAAGACCGGCAGCCCCAACGCTCCCTCACCTAGGTAGGCGAGCAGGCTGAGGGCACCACGGCGGCTGCCCAGCAGGGCACCGACCAGGAGAACGCCGAAGGTCTGGCCGGTGACCGGCACAGGGCTAAAGGGTAAGGGGACAGAAATTCGCGCGCTCAGTGCAACGACAAGGCTGCCCACCAGGATGAGCATAAAATCACGTGCCGCGCTGGACTCGACCCAAAAAACGTCGACCATCGTTGTCGGTTGGCGTACGTTCTCGTTCATGTTCGCTCCTCCTTTTCATGAGTAAGTGGTTCGTCAAAGATAGGGAGCAGTTCATAGGTAGTGCTGCGCTGTGCCGGGATGCGGCCGAGGGCACGGATGAGGCACTGGAACTCCGACATAGGGCGCCTTCTTCAAGTTGAGCAACGGCACCACCAGCAGCGTGTCGTAGACAGGGTGCCGACTGACCGATACGGGCACTCCGTAGGCCTGCTGCAGCAGTTCAGGGGTCAGTACCTCAGAAGGGGTCCCTGTGGCCTGCAATCGCCCGTTGGCCAGCAGGGCCAGCCGGTCGGCGCATAAGGCTGCCTGGTTCAGATCATGCAGGGTAACGATCACTGTCAGGCCATCTCGATGGGCCAGATCCCGCACCAGTTCCAGAATTTCTGTCTGGTACTTCAGATCCAGGTGGGCCGTAGGCTCGTCCAAGAGCAGTACCTCCGGCTCCTGAGCTAGCGTCCGAGCCAGGATCACCCGCCGCTGCTCACCTCCCGACAGTTCCGTCACCAGTCGGTCGCGCAGGCCCTGCAGCCCTACCTGTTGAAGTGCGCGCTCCATGGCCTCCCGATCGGCGGCCGAGAAAGGTAAGAGCCAACCCCGGTGGGGGGCGCGGCCCAAGGCCACGGCCTGTTCCACTGTGAGGGGCCAGGTGGCACCATTACTCTGGGGAGCGAGAGCCAGCCGGCGCGCGACTGCGCGTGGGGAGAGCTGCCACAGGTTCTGACCCCCCAGTAGCACCGTTCCCCGGCAAGGTCGGAGCAGTCGAGCCAGAGCGCGCAACAGCGTTGTCTTGCCTGCCCCGTTCGGGCCAATGAGCGCCAGCACCTCACCGGGGTGGGTTGCCAGGCAGAGGTTATCCAGGACGGGCTGACTGTCATAGGCACACCTAAGGTCGCGCACCTCGAGAGTCGTCATCGCCCACCTCCCAGGTCCCGCTGACGGGTCTTAAGCAAGTAGAGGAAAAAGGGGCCTCCCAGCAACGCCGTGATGATGCCCACCGGTAGTTCCACCGGCGCCAGAACGGTGCGCGCCAGGTCGTCGGCCAGGAGCAGGAGCAGGGCACCCAGCAGGGCGCTGGCTGGGATGAGCCGGCGGTGGTCGGCGCCGAAGAGGAGCCGGGCGGCGTGGGGTGCGATGAGGCCCACAAAGCCGATGATCCCTCCGGCCGCCACTGCCGCCGCGGTGGTCAGGCTGGCCGCAGCGACCACGGCGCCCCGGGCGCGAGTCAATGGCAATCCCAGGCTCTGGGCCGTCTCCTCGCCACAGGCCAGGGCGTCCAGGGGGCGGGACAGGAGCCAGAGGCTGACCATGCCGGTCAGCAGGTACAGCCCGCTGGCCCAGAGGTGCGGCCAACTGCGCCCGCTCAGGCCGCCCATCAACCAGGCGAAGACTTCCATATGGGCGCGATCATTGAGTATCATGAGCAGGGAGACGGCCGCTGACAGCAGCGTGCTCAGGGCGACGCCGGCCAGCAGCAGGGCCACAGCCGGTGCCTGCCCCCCGACCTCGGCTATGCTGTAGACAACAGCCACAGCCAGCATCGCTCCAACGAAGGCGGCGAGAGGTACCGGGCCGAAGCCAGCCCCGGTCAAGCTCAGGCCCGAGGTGATAGCCAGGGTCGCGCCCAGGGCGGCGCCTCCTGAAGCCCCCACTATGAAGGGGTCAGCCAGGGGATTGCGGAAGAGGCCCTGGAAGGCCGCACCAGCGGCTGCTAACCCCGCGCCGATGAGGGCGGCCAGCAGAGCCCGGGCCAGGCGCAGATCCCAGATGATGGTTACTTCGGCCGCGTCGGCTGAACCACCCCAAGGGGTGTCGATGGCTAGGGCACTCAACACCCGACCTGGGGCCAGGGGCACAGCCCCCAGCCCCAGGCTGAGCACCAGGGCGATAGCCAGCAGAGCAGCCAAACCCAGCAAACGATGCATGGTCACTCCTGGCTAGCGGAACAGATCAGGGTGCAGCGCCCGGGCTACCGCCTCCAGGGCATTAGCCAGGCGCGGTCCAGGGCGAGAGACAATATCCCCGTTCACCAGGACGATGCGGCCCTGTCGCACCGCCTTGATGTTACCCCAGCCAGGTCGGGCCTGGATCTTCTCTGGCGTCAGTTCCTGGCCGTGGCTGTCGGGAGCGAGGATCACGTCCGGGTCGCGCTTCACCACCTCCTCAGTGCTGACCTGGGGCCAGTCCTCGGTCACATCGGCAAAGAGATTCACCCCGCCGGCCAGCGCGATCATCTGGCCGATGAAGGTAGAGGGGCCGGCGGTCATCAGCGGCTCGTGCCAGACCTCGTAGAAGACCTTGGGGCGATTCGCTTCTGGAACCGTTTTGGCCTTCGCCGTCACGGCGGCTACGCGTTCCTTCATCTGAGCCACTACTCGGGCCGCCTCGGCCCCGTGGCCAGTCAATCGCCCAACTGTCTCGATATTGGCATAGACGCCATCAAAGGTCTTTGGATCCAGGGCGAAGACGGAGATCCCAGACCGCTCCAGGGCTTCGATGACCGGCTGTTGGATCTTCCCAGCGGAGAGGACCAGGTCCGGTTTGAGGGCGACGATCTTCTCCACGCTGATGGTCTTGGCCACGAAGCCGCCGACCTGCTCGCGGGCCTGGGCTTCGGGCGGATAGTTGCAGAACTTGGTCACCCCCACTACCTGGTCACCGGCACCGACGGCGAACAGGATCTCGGTGTTGGACGGAGCCATGGAAACGATGCGGCGCGGCACGGCGCTAAGCGCCACCTTCCGGCCCAGGTCGTCGGTCAGAGTAACGGGAAATACGGTTGGCGTTGGTGTGGGTGGTACGGGTGTAGCGGTGGGTGGCACCGGCGTCGGTGTGGCAGCCGGAGCACAGGCGGCCAGCAGAACGGCGGTCACCAGCATCGTCAAGATAAGCGATAGGGAAAGGCGTTTCATCAATTGTAAACCCCCGTGAAATCTCGGACGTAAAAAAGAAACCCGACCTCACTCGATCGGTCGGGTAAAAGGAACCCCTTGCCGGTTTGACAAGGGGTTGATTCACGGCCCACGGGCCATGCTCCCACCCCCTTTCCGCGAGGTTATGCAGAGCGCGATAGAGGCGGGCGACCTGGCTTGTTAGCCTTGCAGTCTCCTAATCGTGTGGGTAGTCTGGTACTCCACTGACTACTTGACTATCCGACTAACTTACAGTTGCGGGACAGCGCCGGACTTGCACCGGCTTCGCCTTTAAGCCCTGGCATCCGGACCTACGGGCACCTCTACCAGGTATATTCAATTGTCAAAACCTAGTATATCACAGAATTCCCTAAAAGGCAAACTCGTAAGCCTATAAATTCCGGGGACACGATACACAAGCTAGCCTACCAACACATGTGAGTCGATGGTGTTGGAAAGCCCTGGGGAAAAGGGCCACGCGTGGTCCCGGAGGGTTACATCTGCTCGGGGGCCGAGATCCCCATCATGCGCAGGCTGTTGGCCAGGACGATCCTGGCGGCCTGGACCAGCTTAAGCCGGGCCTTGGTGAGAGGCAGGTCGGCGGGGTCCGAGGAGACTACGCGGCACTCTTTATAAAAGGAGTGGAAGGCCGAGGCCAATTCCATGGCATAGTGAGGCAGGTGATGAGGCTCAAAATGAGTGGCGGCGGTCTCCACGGTCTCGGGCAGAAGCAACATTTGCCGGATCA
>JACQYG010000137.1 GCA_016208345.1 Chloroflexota bacterium | reverse complement strand
TATTAGGCTGCTACAGCTTGCGGCTGATACATCATGGGTTTTAACTTCAGCTTCTCTCTCTT
This sequence comes from Chloroflexota bacterium, assembly GCA_016208345.1. Taxonomy (GTDB): domain Bacteria; phylum Chloroflexota; class DTOL01; order DTOL01; family JACQYG01; genus JACQYG01. The sequence continues at coordinate 5,896 of JACQYG010000137.1, read as the reverse complement.
TATATCTAAATGGTTGATAATCATTTTAGCTGCCTTTACAGGGTCCTCTTCAAATCCCCATCCCCCGCCCACGATATCAAATAAATCTTTAGTAATCATCTTCTCCAAATTCGGGCTTCCTAAGACAGGCATGGGCGAGCCAAAAACAACGAATATTCCGGAGGCAACCGCGTACCAGCCAATGGCGATGGCTTTCTCCGACATCCATTCCGGAGCTGCTCCGGCTACCGGCAGGTCGCTGATATCTTCGCCTAACCCGCCTTCCTTAAGGATATTGCAGCATTCAATCAGGATCCTGCTATTGTCCACGCAGGCCCCGGTATGTAAAATCGGAGGTATCCCTACGGCTTCACAAACTTCCCGCAGGCCTAAACCTGCGTAAGTAGCCGCAGCTTCGGGAACAAGCAGGCCGGCCTTACCGCAGGCTATAGCGGAACAACCAGTCTGCACCACTAATACATCATGCGCCAATAATTCTTTTACCATGGCAATATGCGACCCGCCGCTCTGGTTTTTAGGATTATCGCATCCGACAACCGCTACCACTCCCCTAATCCGGCCTTCGATAATCGCGTTGTTTAACGGCCGGTAGGTCGCGCGGTACTTCCCTCCCAAGTGATGGAATTCGCCTGCGGGAGTAAAACCTACCACTACATCCATTTTTTCTTTAGGGATATGCACCCGGCTTTTATCCCTGCGGGAAAAATTATCAATCGCCGCTTCTATCAATTTTCTCGCTGTGTTAACCGCCTCTTCTTCTTTGAATTCAATGTGTTCGACTCCGGGGAAACGCGCTTTTTCATGCGTCGAAACGATCTTTGTATGGAAGCAACTTGCTACCCGCGCCAGGGATGGCATAATGCATTGCAGGTCCACGATCATCAACTCTATGTACGCACCAAGACTTCGTTGGCTGTACAACAGATCCCCGCGACATTTATGCCTTTTGCGCCCTTCTTGATGGCCTTGGCAATTAAATCCTTTTCCATTGCTACCTCTGCCACTACATCGGACAAAAGCGGCACATGGCCGTGTAAAATAATATTCACCTCGTCTTCTTTCAACACGCCTAAATTTGCCTGCGAACGGACAGGCTCCGGAAGGCCAAAAAGGATATCTGAAATCTCCGTTGCCACCATCGAACCGCCCCAGCCGTCGGAAAGCGCTACTTTCATTGTCGCCATAACCAAGCTGCGGTAATCGTTATCCACGCCCATATTTGTGCGGGCGAGCGCTTCGGTGACTTCACGGTCAATGCCGCGCGGCATAATACCGAGCTTACGCCAAAGCTCCTGGCGGCTGCGGCTCCAATAGTGGGCCTCGCCGGTGGCCAGAGTGGCCTCCAGGGCCTGGCGGCTCATGAAGGCCAGCATGAGCACCTGGCCCGTGTGGCAATCCTGAACGATGGCTGGCACCAGCCCCTGCTCATCCCAGGAGATAGCATCCAAAATAGCATCCATGGGGGTCATCTTGTCACCTCCGTGGTGGCCGCCAGGCGGACGGGCACACCCCGCTCTCTCAGGTAGCCCTTGACCTGGCCAATGGAAAGGTGCCCGTAGTGAAACAGGCTGGCCGCCAGGGCGGCATGGGCCTTGCCCGCGGTGAGGACGGCGTAGAAGTCCTCCAGCCGGCCGGCGCCCCCGGAGGCTATGACCGGGATGTCCACGGCCTCGGCTACGGCCCCGGTTAGCTCCAGGTCATAGCCGGCCTGGGTCCCATCCCGGTCCATGCTGGTGAGGAGAAGCTCCCCGGCGCCCCGCGCCTGAGCCTCCCGGGCCCAGCCCACTGCATCCAGCCCGGCCGGCACCCGTCCACCGTCGATGTACACCTCCCAGTTTTCCCCAACAGTCCGCTTGGCGTCAATGGCGACCACAATACACTGGCTGCCGAAGCGTCTGGCTCCCTGGGTGATGACCTGGGGATCCCGCACGGCGGCGCTGTTCATGGAGACCTTATCGGCGCCAGCTAGCAGGATCTCTCGCACATCCTCTGCGCCACGGATGCCGCCACCCACGGTGAAGGGGATGAAGATCTCCCCCGCCACCCGCCGAACCATCTCCAGAACGATCCCTCGCCTCTGGGACGACGCCGTGATGTCTAGGAAGACCAGTTCGTCGGCTCCCTGGGCTTCATAGGCCTGGGCCTGGGCCACCGGGTCACCGGCGTCCCGGAGCTGGAGGAAATTGACCCCTTTGACCACCCGGCCGTCCTTCACGTCCAGACAGGGGATGATGCGTTTAGCCAGCATCGCTCTCTCCTTTCGCTATGGCCATGGCCTCCCAGAGCCGCACCGCCCCGGTGTACAGGGCCCGGCCAATGATAACCCCCTCTACGCCCTCAGGCTCGCGGGCCTTGAGCCGCCGCACGTCTTCCAGCGAGGCCACGCCGCCCGAGGCAATGACGCTCAGGCCCGTTTCCCGTGCCATAAGGGCGGCCGCGGCGGCATCGACCCCAGAAAGCATACCATCCCGGGAGATATCGGTGTAGACAACCCGGGCCACCCCCAGAGCCGCCATGCGCCGGCCCGCTTCAAGCACATCCAAGGGCCTGGTCTCCTGCCAGCCGTAGACCGCCACCCGGCCGTGGCGGGCATCCAGGCTCACGACGATCCGCTCCCGGCCGAAGCGCGCTAATACTCTGCCTATTAACTCTGGGTTGGTTATGGCCACCGTGCCCAGGACCACCCGGGCCGCCCCCAGGGCCAGTGCCTTCTCGATATCCTCCAAGGTTCGCAGCCCCCCGCCGAACTGGATGGGCACATTGACCGCTCGGGCTATTCTCCCCAACGCTCGCCAGTTGACTCCCAGAGCCTCCGGCGTTTGCTCAAGGCCCCTGATCCGGCCAAAAGCCCCATCCAGGTCAACCACGTGCAGCCAGGCGGCACCCTCCTGGGCCCAGCGGCAGGCCACGGCCACCGGGTCCTCGGCGTAGACCGTTTCTGCCTGAGGCTGACCCTGGCACAAGCGCACGCACCGCCCCTGGCGCAGGTCAATGGCCGGGTAGACGATCATTATGACTTCCCCCGACCGCGAGGTGCGATGTCCCGGAATTCAACTCCGGGACATCGCTGCGCTTTCCCCTCCACCAGATCCGCGAAGTTCCGCAAAAGCCCTAAACCCAGGGCCTGGCTCTTCTCGGGGTGGAACTGCACACCGAAGATCTGTCCCTGGCCTACCACGCTGGGGAAATCCCGCCCGTAGTCGGTTGTGGCCAGGACGACGTCCGGGTCGGCCGGCTCCACGTAGTAGGAATGCACGAAATAGGCGTGGCCACCGTCAGGCAGGCCTGCCAGTAAGGGGCTCTCCCGGAGGATCTTTATCTGGTTCCAGCCCACGTGGGGCACCTTGAGCGGTCCTGAAAGTCGCCGGACCCGCCCACCCAGGAGCCCCAGGCCCCGATGGTGGCCCATCTCGTCGCTCTCCTCGAAAAGGAGCTGCATGCCCAGACAAATGCCCAGGAGCGGAAGGCCCGAGGCAATCGCCTTTTCCAGGGCCTGGGGCCAGCCTGCGCCGCGGAGGTTGGCCATGGCGTCTCCAAAGGCTCCCACCCCCGGCAGCACCAGGCCCCCGGCCTCGGCCACCGCGGCGGTGTCAGCGCTGATCATCGCCGGGACCCCGATCTTCTCCAAGGCCCTTTTCACATTCTCCAGGTTGCCCATGCCGTAATCCACGATCACTACCACGATACCCTGTCCTTTTGAGTGCTTGGTGGAACTCTCGCTAGATGATCCCCTTGGTGGAAGCCACGCCAGCCCGACGGGGGTCCGCGGCTGTCGCCTGTCCCAGAGCCCGCCCCAGGGCCTTGAACAGCGCCTCGGCCTTGTGGTGGTCGTTCTGACCGTAAAGGATATGAGCGTGAAGGTTAAGACGGCCGTGGGACGCCAGGGCCTCCAGGAAGTGCGGGATGAGGTCGGTGGCCAGGGTTCCGAGCCGAGGGCTGGCGAAGCTGGCTTCGATCACCGCGTAGGCCCGCCCACCCAGGTCCACGGCCACCCGGGCCAGGGCATCGTCCATGGGGTGGGCCATACGGGCGATCCCCTGCCGCTGGCCTAAGGCCTGGTTCAGGGCCTGGCCCACTGCAACCGCCACGTCCTCGGCGGTGTGATGCTCGTCCACCACCAGGTCTCCGGCCGCCCGCACGGTCAGGTCGAAGCAGGCCTGGAAAGCCAGGTGCGTGAGCATGTGATCCAGGAACCCGACCCCGGTGGAGATGTCCGCCTGTCCCTGGCCATCCAGGTTCAGGGCCACGTCCACCGTGGTCTCGTTGGTCTGCCGTTTGATTGAGGCGGTGCGCATGACAATTCTCCTTACGTTCCGGCGGCCTGGAAACGCTCCAGGGCGGCCAGGAGGGACTGGGTGTCCTGGGGCCGGCCCACGCTGATGCGGATACAATCGGCCAGCTCCGGCCTGGTGAAGTAACGCACCAGGATGCCCTGCTCCTCCAGGGCGCACCGGAGGTGTTCCACCTTGCGCCCCACCACCCGACACAGGAGGAAGTTGGCCCGGCTGGGGTAGGGGCGCAAGAAGGCGAAGCGGGCCAGCTCCCGGAACAGCCGTTCCCGCTCCTCTACAATGCGTTGGACCCCTGCCTTCAAGTAGGCTGCATCCGCCAGGGAGGCCAGGGCGGCAGCCTGGGCTGCCACGCTGGTGTTGAATGGTGGCTTTATCTTCCACAGATGAGCGATGATCCCTGGCGGAAAGATGCCGTAACCAAGGCGAAGCCCGGCCAGGCCCGCCCACTTGCTCAAGGTGCGCAAGACAATGAGGTTCGGATAATCAGAGACCAGGCCCACGTTGGTCTCACCTGCGAACTCGGCATAGGCTTCGTCGAGAACCACTACCACGGGCAGGGCCAAAAGGCGCCGCAGGTCGTCGCCAGGCGTCACGCTACCATCGGGGTTATTGGGTGAGGCCAGGAAGAGGAGCTTGGGCCGGACCAGGGTGTTTCCATCGTCTCTCTTGAACGTCCTCTCGATCTCCTCCACATCCAGCGAGAAATCGGCCCGGCGGGGCACCAGAAGAACGCTAGCGCCCTGAATCGAGGCGGCAAAGGCGTACATGCCAAAGGATGGTGGACAGTCTAAGATGGCGTCACCAGGCTCCAGAAAGAGGCGCGCGATCAGCTCTATCAACTCGTCAGAACCGTTACCCGCCATTATTTGATCTGCACTCGCCCCGACATAACGCCCCAGGGCCTGCCGGAGCAATGTCTGCTGGGGATCTGGGTAGATATGGTAGCGGTCCAGGCTCGCCAGGGCCTCCCGAACCCGCGGCGATGAGCCGTAGGGGTTCTCGTTGGCATCCAGCTTGACCACGTGCTCCGGCAAGAGGCCCACGCGCGCGGAGAACCCCTCCAGCGGTTCCATGGGATTGTATCCCTCGATCCCGGAGATCTGCGGCCGGATCAGGCTTTCCGGAAAGGTGGGAGTAGACATATCAAACCACCCTCCCTTGCCGGGCCGCGGCCGCCGCCCCATGGGCCGTCAGCCCCTCAGCCTGAGCCAGGGTCACGGCATAGGGGGCCAATCGCGCCGCGCCAGCCGCCCCCAGTGAAAAAAGGCTCGTGACCTTGAGAAAGTCAGCCACCCGCAGGGGCGAGGCGAAGCGAGCCGTGGCGCCAGTGGGCATGCTGTGACTGGGCCCCAGGATATAGTCGCCGAGGGCCTCCCCGGCGGGCTCGCCCAGGAATAACCCCCCTGCGTTCCGCACGCGGTCCACCAGGGACCAGGGCTGGGCCGTGAGCAGGCAAAGGTGCTCTGGGGCATAATCGTTGGCCAGCTCCAGGGCCTCCTCCAGATCGGCGACGATAATGATGGCTCCCCTCCCGCCCAGCGCCGCCGCGATAATCGCCTGCCGCTCCAGGGTTCCCAGCCTCTCTTCGCCCTTCGCTCTCACCG
>JACQYG010000079.1 GCA_016208345.1 Chloroflexota bacterium | reverse complement strand
CATCCAGTGAAACGGCATCGGCGTAGCCAGCGCTGGAATCGGACATGATCACCGTGTTCAGCTCGGCTACGGTGCTCGGATGGTAGGCGAAAACCCCAAGGGAATTGGCTACGGCCAACTCATTGGCCCCGGTATAGAAGGAACCAGAGGCGATCAGTTTGTTCTCCACTGCCTTCCGGCACACCAGTCCCGCCGCCTGGGCTCTGGCCTCTGGCGTGAATGAGGCGGTGCGCTCAACGTAGCCGGTGACCTGGGGCACCGGAGCCGGAACCGGAAGAGAGACGAAGTCAGGGTTTTCTCTCTGAAGCTTGGCGATGGTGATAGCAGACTCCACGACCCTCTTTATGGATTCTACCGACAGGTCGTTGGTGGAGGCCACACCGATCTTCTTCCCAAAGACCACCCGTACCCGCAACTCGGCGTTGTGCTGGGCAACGTTCTGGTGGATGTAGGAATTGGCGAAGCGGGTGAGGCTCGAATCTTCGCCCAAGAAGAGCACCTCAGTCTGATCGGCGGGCGAGATCGCCAGCACTTGCTCGAAGACAGCTCTGATATTCTCTTTACCCAGCATATAACTCCTTTCTTAGCAAAGAACACCCTGTGGTTCTCGTGGCCGCGTCACTTCATCACGCCCACCTGAACATGGCGGAAGCGGGCAGGAGCGGTGCCGTGCCCCACGTGGGCTGCCTGGGGAGGCTGTCCTTTGCCGCAGTTGGGGGTTCCCCAGATGTTCCAGTGCCTGGCATTACATATGGCATCGCAACTCCCCCAAAACTGAGGCGTGATGCCAGTGTACGTAGCGTTTTTGAGCAAGGGACCGAGCTTCCCGTGGCTGATCTCCCGGGCTATCTCCGTTCCGAACTGGAAGTTAAGGCGTTTGTCGTCGATGCTCCAGCTCTTGTTGAGCTCCATGTAGATGCCCTCGTTGGTGTCGGCGATGAGATCCTCAAATTCCCATTCCCCAGGCTCCAGATTGATGTTGGTCATGCGAATAAGCGGGATCCGGTTCCACCCATCTGCCCGGGCCGCGCCGTTAGAGGACTGTCCCAGCACCCTAGCGGTCTCCCGGGACGTCAGGTATCCCACAAAGATGCCGTTGCTGACGATCGGCACCCGTTGGGCAGGGACCCCTTCGTCGTCGTAGCCGAAGGTGCCCAGCCCGCCGGGGATGGTGGCATCGGCGGTGATGTTCACGATGTCCGAGCCGTAGCGGAAGCTCCCCAGCTTTTCGGTAGTGAGGAAACTGGTGCCTGCATAAGAGGCCTCGGTGCCGAACACTCGATCGAGCTCAATGGGATGGCCACAGGACTCGTGGACCTGCAATGCCAGTTGGGTGGGTCCCAGGATCAGCGTGGTTACGCCGGCCGGGCATTGTTTGGCCCACAGCAACTGTGCTGCCTCAGCGGCTATGCGTTCGGCGTTACCAACCAGATCCATGGCCTCAATGAATTCGTAGCCCGCGGTTCCCTGCTGGCGGCCGAAGCTATTGGGGTACGAGCGCTTTTGAACGTCGTCATTCGCCACCGCCGTGGCCTCGATACCGCCGCCGCTCTCGATGATCTCCTGTTCGATGAAACTGCCCTCGGTGGAAGCAAAGGTTTTCATCTCGCGAAAGAGCTCCATGCTCGATTCGGCTACCTTGATCTCCTTTACTTTTCGCATGGCCTCGTCGGCGGCCAGGAGCAGGGCGATCTTCCTCTCGATAGGTACACCGAAAGGGTCGATCTCAACGGGGGTGCAATATCGGCCGGTGACCGGAATCCCTGGGCCGATGTCCAAATCTCGACTTTTCACCGTGGAACTGGCCCTGGCGATCTGGACGGCCAGGGCAGCCACGCGATCGGCTTCCGATGCCGCTAGGAGCGAGCTGGCCGCGAAGCCCCAGGCACCGCCCGCGATCACCCTGACCCCGAAACCCTGATCCTCGGCGATGGACAGCGCCTCCACGTTGCCGTTCTTGACGACGATGCTCTGACTTTGCCTCCTCACCACCCTGACGTCAGCGTAGTTAGCGCCGCGCACCTGCGCGGTATTGAGGATCCGTTCGATGAGCTCCCTCAAGGCGACACCTCCTTGACGATTGGACCAAACAGGTCTAAAATGAGAGCACAATATAGAGAACGTCAGTCTGGAGTCCCAGATGCCTGTATACGAGTATTACTGCTCCCGGTGCGAAACCAAATTTGAGCTCCTGCGCCCCATGGACCGTGCTGATGCACCAGCCCCCTGCCCTTCCTGCCAATCGGCAGAGGTGAAACGAGTCATCTCACGATTCCTCTCCTTCAGCAAGGGCCAGAGCGGGGTAACGGTCCCCCTGGGCGCTGGCGGCTGTGGCGGCTGCGCCGCCACCAGTTGCAGCAGTTGTGGCAAGTAATCCGCTGGCGGCCCCGGGCCAGGGGCCAGGCCAACTCCACTAGTAAAAGAAAGCAAAAGAAAGCCCAAGCCGTTGTCAGGCTCCTATTTCATGGCCTGGGCGTAGCGGAACTCATATCTGCCCCGATACACCGGCATTGAGATCCGCTCCAACCTGGTGACTGCGATCGATGCTCCGCTATATGTATATCGCAACAAGGCGATCAGACCACCGGGGCGGCTCAGGGCCTTTTCCAGGGCCTCCGGGTGACCGATGGCGTTTATTATATACGGTGAATCCAGCCGGGTCCCGTCCAGGTAAATGGCGTTTTCCTCCCCTACCACCGCCGAGCGCCCCACCACGCGTTGGTGGTTTACTGCTACCGCCTCTGCCCCGGCATTCCACACCTCATTGATCAGGTCCTGAAGATCCAGCGCGGTGATGCTGCCATCTATTCGCACCTCTATCCCCGGGCCCATCACTTCCAGAAGGCCGTTGACCATGCGCAACTTGTTCAGCTCCTCCACCATGGCCTCCATGCTGCCAGCCTTGGGAATGGGGCCCTGGCCAGCTAACTCTCCAGCAAGCCGGTTCACCTCCTTGCGCAGCGAGGCATTGCTCTCCACCAGGCTACTGATGATCAACGCCTGATCCGTGCTGGATTGGGCAGAGACATCGGTGGCGATCTTGCCCTGGGTGCGGAACTGAACGACCAGCACGATGCCCAGGGCAAAACAGACCAAGGTCAGAACCACACTGGATGAGAACCGGCTTTGGACCATCGGTTTTGGCGGCCGCCTTATCCGCCGTCCTTGGCGGGACTCGAGTATCTCAGACTGAAGCCGCTGCTGTAGGCCGGCAGGGTGACCTCCTTAGAGGACGTCACCCTGAACTGGATGCCATAGAGCCTGGCGCGAGACTTGAGCTTGGCCAAGCTCGCCGGGTTACGCAGCCTGTCCTCCAACGTCACCGCATCACCGATGGCACGGATTTCGTAGGGAGGAGAGAGCCGGGTATTATTCACCAGGATAGTGCTGCCCACACAATAGATGGAGGTGCCACCGGCAAGCCTTTCGTCGTTCACTGCCACTGCCTCGGCGCCGGAGGCCCAGAGCAGGTTGATCACATCCCTGAGCTCGTAGTCATGTACCAGGTAGCTTGCCGGGTCTCCACCTGCACCAACCGCCTTAGAGCTATCATCCAGGGTTACCGTTACGCCCTGACCCTTGACGGGCAAAAGCCCCGCGGCCAAGCGCTGCTTCTCCAGTTCTGAGTTGATCTCTCTCAGGCTTTCCGACCTGGCCAGGCCCAGTTTTTGCTGGACCGCCAGTTCTTCGCGCAACCTGCCGATGGTCTCCTTGAGGCTTCTTTGCTCTTCCTCCAGGCGAGCTATGGTGCCGGCAACCCTTTCTCGCGAGGCCTCTTTAGGCACCGTCATCTGCCTGGGGGATTGTACCTGTGCCGCCAACAGAAAGCCAAGAAGGACGAAAGCGGCCAGAAGGGCCTTGCTTCTGCGAAACGTATTCACGAAACGCCTTCGCCTCCCATGGTCTCGTCGGAATTGGTCACAGGCAGAGGGCCTGGCCGAGGGATATCAGGGGGATGGGGTAGCTTTCACCAGTTGAAAATGGTAGACTCTCTGGTTGTTTCCAGCGTTGGTCTCTTCGGGGACCAAGGGTAGATCTATGACCAGGATATAACTGTCCCGCAGGGGTGGCACCGACAGGTTCTCGAAGCGCGCGATCTTGATCTCACCAGGTGCCAGGACCTCAACGATCTGGGTCCGCCGCAAGAGGACATCGCCCTCCTGGCCACCCACCAACCTGGCCTCCACGGCCACGTTGTGCTCCACCTGCGTCCCAGCATTTTCCACCGCCACCAACAATTGGAGCTTGCCAGCGGCCGCCACCAGCTCATATTTGAGCGGTGGATCAAAATCAATGCCCATTATCGCCAGGTCGTGGGCAACATCTGACGGGAGGCTCACGACAAAGGGAGTGGGGGTTTCCACCAGTTCACCCACGCTGTGGTCCTCGAGCCTGATCTTGTAGCACCCGGAGACTGGGATAATGAGGCCGAGGAAAAGGATGACAGGGGCAAGTTTTACAATAGCAGGCCCACGACAGATCAAGCTCATAACGTCGTATCCAAAACGGAGGATCGAAACCCCGGCCAATGATAGTTGATGAAGTACAATTTGTCAAGCCAAAGTATTGACATTTGGTTTGGACGTGCTAGAATATATCGGAAGTTTCCTACTGGTGCCACCGCAGGCGGCCAGCAGGGCGTGACCTCAGTGAGGCGGTCCACCGAGTCCCCGGCGACACTTCGCGCAGTCCTCTTGGCGATCCGGCACGGGTTGGCGATTCGGCGCGGGAAGGAGGTGAACTCAAAT
>JACQYG010000136.1 GCA_016208345.1 Chloroflexota bacterium | reverse complement strand
TTCGAATGACCTCCAGGTCTGCGTCGGCTGCTGCAGCCGACTCGTTGATCATCTTCGTGTAGATAGCCTTGTCTGCCATTTGTCTCACTCCTCTTGTGACATCCGATCTGGGTCTGCTCTGATCCGCGATCTAGATCTGTTTTGGTCACGGAACTGCAGACAAGCCAACTTCCACGCGCTTCGTTCGATTCTCACCCCCTTTCAGATGCACGATCGCTGATCACCCAATTTCAAACTCGCAGTTTCCGCAGATCGCTGGTTTCGGCTCATAATGCGCCTGAAGCGCTAAAGCCCATACTACAAACCAGATCTGTGATCGCTTGAGTCTGCCATCTGTGGTCTGCGATCTGCCATCGTCTTTGGTTTCTGGCCACCCGGACAATGCCGGTAACGGCATCAAAACAGCGAGGGCACCGCGCTCTCTAACTGCGAACGATCAAACCCCACGAAGACCCGGTCGTCAACGATGATCGCCGGCCGATCTGTCTGCCCCGACAACTCTCTTAACCTTTGCAGAGCCTGCGGCTCGGCCGAGACGTCGAATTCCTCGTAAGGGACCCCCTTCCTCTCAAAGAAGTGTCGCGCCTGCATCCCCTCAGCGGATGTAGGCGTGCTATAGATTGTCACATATACGGAGCCCACACATTTACAAGGCATACTCTCCCCCGCTACGGCAACAAAAAAAGCCAGCTTCTACCATGGTTAAAGAGAATAACTGGCTTTTTCCCATAATCAGAACCCCTCCGCCGCGCTTGGGCGAGACAACAACTTTGAGTCTACATAAGGGAGACCGATAATGCTAGATTGCAGACAAGTAAGGCAAGCCCTCGAAGATGAGGGAGCCCCTCACCTCCAAGCCGACTAAAATAGCCGAGCTGGTATATTCTACGGCAGCTCGGCTGTTTAATGCGCAACACCAAAACCCAATACAGCTTTGCAGTCCCAGGTTGCGTGGGTAGCCTTTATTTATTCTGTTGGTTTAACCGCGGCCCTCGTTAAAAGAGACCATATATTATTATACCAGAACAGAACAAACTTTGTCAAGAGCAACGGGATGAGGCGAAAGAATCTTTAAGGTTTCGTGGTCGCTGGAGCTATCGCCGCTCATGGACCAAGCGGCGCCGCTCGTTGCTCCAGAGCGACCAGATCACGGCAAAATGATACGGAAACGTGGAGAGAAAACAAAGCAGTAATATGCATCCTCGTTATTAGTGGCGGTCTGCTGAGGGCAGATCTGCGGCTTCGGCTGGCGAAGCTATGCCCTGGCGCCGCAGGCGGCCTTAGGGATGTCAAAAGAAACCTCGCCCTAGTGCCGGAAGTGTCGAACGCCAGTGAAGAGCATGGCCAGGCCGGCATCGTCAGCTGCGGCGATGACAAGAGCGTCCTTCACCGAGCCGCCGGGTTGTACGATGGCCGTGACACCGCCGCGGGCTGCGGCCTGGACGCCATCGGCCATGGGGAAAAAACCGTCGGAGGCCAGCACACTGCCCACCGCCCGCTCACCGGCCTTCTTCAGGGCGAGCTCCACGCTGTCGATCCGGCTCATCTGTCCGGCGCCCACGCCCACCAGCATCTGGCCCTGAGCCAGCACGATGGCGTTGGACTTGACGTGGCGCACCGCCCTCCAGGCGAATTGCAGGGCCGCCAGTTCCTTTTCGCTGGGCGCCCGCCTGGTCACGGCCCGCCAGCTTTCCCCAGTCTTCTCGTCCGCGGTCTGGATGAGCATCCCCCCACTCACCCGCCGATAGTCCAGGCCAGCTTCCAGCTTTCGGTTTCCAGTCTCCAGGAGTCTCAGGTCACGCTTCTTGGCCAAGACCGCCAGCGCCTCAGGCCCATAGCCGGGCGCCACAACGAGGTCATAGTGGTGGCGAGCGACAGCCCGGGCGGTGACCTCATCAACCGGACGGTTGAAGCCCACGATGCCGCCGAAGGCCGAGAGCGGGTCACAGTCGTAGGCCATGTGGTAAGCAGAAACGAGGTCCGCGGCCGAGGCCAGGCCGCAAGGGTTGGTGTGCTTGACGATCACGGCCGTAGGCTCAGAAAAATCGCTTGCTATCGCCCAGGCGGCGTCGGCGTCCAGGATATTGTTGAAGGACAACTGCTTGCCGTGGAGCTGCCTGGCGGCAGAGATGCCTCGGGCCTGGCCAGCCTCGGCGTAGAAGGCCGCCTCTTGCTGCGGGTTCTCGCCATAGCGCAGGACCTGGATCCGGCAGAGTGGGAGGGTGAGCTCAGCCGGGAATGGCTCCTCCACAGCACGGAGGTAGCCGGCGATCTGGGCATCGGAGGCGGCGGTGTGGGCAAAGGCCTTCGCGGCCAGCCGCCGCCGGGCCTCCAGGCTCAAAGGCCCCAACCTGAGCGCCTGCAGAGTAGAGGCATAGTCGGCCGGGTCGACAAGCACTATCACCCAGGGGTAGTTCTTGGCCGCCGCTCGCAACAGCGTAACCCCGCCGATGTCAATCTGCTCCAGGGCTTGGGGTTCGCTCACGCCGGGGCTGGCTATGGTCCGGGCGAAGGGGTAGAGGTTGCAGACCACGACGTCAATGGGGCTGATGCCGTGGCTCTTCAGGTCGACCAGGTCGTTGGGGCACTGGCGCCGGGCCAGGATGCCGCCGTGCACCGCCGGGTGCAGCGTCTTCACGCGGCCCTCCAGGATCTCCGGAAATCCTGTGACCTCTTCCACCCGGCGCACGGCCAGGCCACCCTGCTCCAGCGTCTGGGCCGTGCCACCGCTGGCGATCAGCTCGGTCCCTAGGGCGGCCAGGCCGCGGGCAAAGGCGACCAGGCCACTCTTGTCTGATACGCTAAGCAAAGCGCGCTGAATTGGCATTTTTCCCCTCCTACCTGAAGCGATGAGCCAGCTCAGCCTCCACCGCGGCGAAAGGGATGTCACGGTAAGCCAACAAAACCAGAGTGTGGTAGAGGAGGTCGGCAAGCTCGCACACCAGCCGCTGATCGCCCTGGGCCTTGGCCGCCAGGATGGTTTCCACGGCCTCTTCGCCGAGCTTCTTGAGGATCTCGGCCTCGCCCGCAGCCAAGAGACGACAGGTGTACGACCCCTCCCGGGGATTGGCCCTGCGGTCGGCGATGACGGCGGCCAG
>JACQYG010000135.1 GCA_016208345.1 Chloroflexota bacterium | reverse complement strand
CTCCGGCGGCGGGGCCGGAATTCAGGCTGACTTGAAGACCTTTGCTGCCCTGGGCGTCTACGGCATGAGTGCCTTGACCTCCATAACCGCCCAGAGCACGGTGGGGGTACAGGGCATCTATGATCTCCCTGCCCAATTTGTTGGGCTTCAGATCGACTCCGTCATCTTTGACCTGGGGGTGGATGCGGTCAAAACGGGCATGCTTTCCAACGCCGAGATCATCGAAGTGGTAGCCGCCAAGATCAGCCAGTACCGCCTGAAGAACCTGGTGGTAGACCCGGTGATGGTCGCCAAAAGCGGCGCAAGCTTATTGCGGGAGGAGGCCCAGGCGGCCTTGATCTCCCGGCTGGTCCCCCTGGCTAGGGTGATCACCCCGAACCTGCCTGAGGCCAGGGTCCTCTCCGGCCTGGAGACCAACAGCTTGGCCGATATGGCGAAGGCGGCGGAGGCCATCAAGAGGCTCGGGGCGGCGTGTGTGGTGGTGAAGGGGGGGCACCTCCAGGACATGGATGAGAGCATTGACCTGCTCTATGACGGCGAGAGGCTCATTGGGTTTGTCTCCCCTCGAATTGCGACCAGGAATACCCACGGCACCGGCTGCACCTTCGCCTCCGCCATCGCCGCCGGACTGGCCAAGGGGCAAAATGTGACCGAGGCGGTCAGGGTAGCGAAAGAATACGTAACCATGGCCCTGCAACACTCTCTGAGCCTTGGCCAAGGACACGGCCCCCTGGACCATTTCGCCAGCTTCTACCAGATGGGCGGGTTCATCCCATCGGGGACGGTTCGAGTGGTCGAAACACTGGATTTATCCTGAGGTAAACCCTCAATTCAGGCTCCTCATCCAGGCTACGGCGCAGTCCCGCCCCCTTTGTGAAGGCCACACAGCCCGTCCCGTACCCTATGGCGCGGAGGCAAGAAGCTCTACCACCATCAGCCTTTGGCCCTTTCCCCGAATCGGCCTGTTTGTTTAATTTCCATCAGGAAGTCGAGTGCCCAGATCTCCGCGCCCTCGAATCAGGGGACAGGGCATTCCCGGGGCGGTTGCGTGGCGGGGACGTTTGGGCTATAATCTCGCCGAGAGAAGAAATCCTGGGAGGGGTCAACGTTTGGAGCGGATCTGGACACCCTGGCGCATAAAATACATCATGAGTGAAAAGCCCAAGACCTGTATCATCTGCGACAAGGCCCGTGAGGAGAGCGACAAGGAGAACTACATCGTCCATCGCGGTGAGAGGGCCTTCATTATGTTAAACCTCTATCCGTACAACAATGGGCACCTTTTGGTGAGCCCTTACCAGCACGAGCCCAGCCTGGATCTATTAGGACCCGAAACGCTGAACGAGATGATGAGCCTGGTGGCTCTAGGCCTGCGACTGCTGCGCCGCGCCATGAACCCCGGAGGGTTCAACGTGGGGGTTAACATCGGCAAGCCCGCCGGTGCTGGCATCGACGATCACGTCCACATCCACGTGGTGCCGCGTTGGGAGGGCGATACCAACTTCATGCCCATCATCTCCGAAACGCGGGTTATCCCGGAACTCCTGGACACCACCTACGAGCGTCTGATGGGCGCCCTCAAGGACGTTATCGCCGGATGAAGCTTTTCCCCAACCCCTATGTTGCCCTGCGTCGGCGCGTCCGCAAGCCACTCCGAGGACGCACCGTTGAGGAGGCCAACACCTGGAACCTGTACCTGGACATCGCCTGGTTCGGGGTCCTGTCCGGCATCGCCAGCGCCTTCCTCTCCATCTTCGCCCTACGCCTGGGGGCCTCCAATAACTTAGTCGGCATGCTTACAGCCATACCGGCGCTGATCAACATCGTGTGGCTGGTCCCGGCCGCCCGGATCATCGAACGCCAGCGCCACAAGATGCCGGTCATCATCCTGAGCGGCTTCCTCCACCGCTTTGCCTTCTTGCTCATCGCCCTGATGCCGTTCTTCGTCAGCGCCTATCGGGCGCAAATGGTGGTGGCCCTGGTGGCCCTCTCCACCTTTCCGGCAGCCATGGCCAACGTGGCCTTCACCTCCATGATGGCCGACGTGGTGCCGTTGGCAAAAAGGGCCAGGATCGTCAGCGTCCGCAATATCCTGGTGGGTATCACCAGCACTACTGCCACCCTCCTGGGCGGCAAGTTCCTGGACTACGTCGTGCTGCCGCTCAATTACCAGATACTATTCACCGTCGGCTTTCTA
Source organism: Chloroflexota bacterium (assembly GCA_016208345.1). Classification (GTDB taxonomy): domain Bacteria; phylum Chloroflexota; class DTOL01; order DTOL01; family JACQYG01; genus JACQYG01. The sequence goes on along the minus strand of JACQYG010000135.1, from coordinate 3,498 downwards.
TCCTCCCTCCTTAGCCTGTATTACGTGGCGCGCATCAAGGTTACCGATGCCCCACCGGCAGGCCTCCCCCTGGCGGGCGTGAGAAGGACCCCCTTGGAGCGCTTGCGCTCGTTCTGGGGCATGCTGTGGAGCCGCCGGCCCTTCGTCCGTTTTTCGGTGAGCTCTTTTGTCTGGTATTTCGGTTTGTTTCTGCCGATTCCCCTATATTCCATCTACTGGGTGCGGACCCTCCATGCCACCGATGGCTGGATCGGGCTGATCGCCATGGTGAACAGCGCCACCTCAGTCCTGGCCTATCCCTTTTGGGGCCGGCTGGCCTCTCGTCGGGGCAATCGGCCTGTACTCTTGCTCTCCACCTTGGGGCTGATCACCTACCCGGTCCTGACGGCGTTCTCGCCCTCGGTGGAGCCTCTGGTCTTCGTGGCCGTGCTGGGAGGGATTTTCGGCGCTGGCTTGAACCTCAGCCTTTTCAATACCATGCTGGAGGTGTGCCCAGACCAGCGACGCCCTAGCTACATCGCCGCCTACACCACCGTCATCAACGTGGCCACCTTCCTGGCACCCCTTTTGGGCACTGCCCTGATCGACGTGATCGGCATCCAACCGGCTTTATTACTAGGCGGGGCCTTACGCTTCCTGGGGTTCTTGTTCTACTTTCGACTGGGAGTAGGAACGCACGGGAGGTGATCTGACATGATCGAACGCGCTGCGGCCCTGCGACGGCTGCCCAGCATTGATCGCCTGTTGAAAGAAGCCGCGATCGCGGGCCTGGTCGCTGAGTACTCGCACGACACCGTCGTTGCACTCCTCAGGGAGGGGCTGGAGGAGATACGAGGGCGAGCGCAGGCTGGCGCCCCTCTGCCACCCCAGGCCGCTCTCGTCGCCGAACTTATCTCCAGGGTCAAGGGGGGGCTAAAGCCGACGCTCTGCCCGGTCATCAACGCCACAGGGGTGATCATCCACACCAACCTGGGCCGGGCGCCCTTGAGTCAGGAAGCCATAGCTGCCATCGAAACAATCGCCCAGGGGTACAGCAATCTGGAATTTGACCTGGAGAGCGGCGAGCGTGGCTCTCGTCACAGCCATCTGCGAGACCTTTTAGCTCGCCTGGCAGGGGCCCAGGAGGCCATGGTGGTGAACAACAACGCCTCGGCAGTGCTCCTGGCATTGAGCACCCTGGCCAAGGGCAAAGAGGTCATCGTATCTCGCGGACAGGCGGTGGAGATTGGCGGTGGCTTTCGCATCCCCGACGTGATGCGCCAGAGCGGCGCCCGGCTGGTGGAGGTCGGCACCACAAACCGCACCTATCTGAAAGATTACGAGGAGGCCATCGGTCCCCGGACCGGGCTCCTGTTACGGGTGCACTCCAGCAATTTCCGAATCATCGGCTTTGCCGAGAGCGTGAGCATCGAAGAGCTGGCGCGGTTGGGACGAGAGCGAGGCCTGCCGGTCCTGGACGATGTGGGGAGCGGGGCGCTTTTGGATACGGCCCAGTTTGGCCTGGCCCACGAACCCATGCCCCAGGAAAGCCTCCGCGCCGGGGTGACGCTGGCCTGCTTCTCCGGCGATAAGCTCCTGGGCGGCCCCCAGGCCGGGATCATCGTCGGCGATAAAGACGCTATCGAACGCCTACGGCGAAACCCTCTGGCCCGAGCCGTGCGGGTAGACAAGTTCACCCTGGCCGCGCTGCAAGCGACGCTGCTCCACTATCTACGGGGCGAGGCCCAGGCCAAGATCCCGGTCTGGCAGATGATCTCCCGGCCTCTAGAGGCCATCGCTGACCAGGCAGCGGAGTGGGCCCTCCGGCTTGGAAAACTGGGGATCGAAGCACAAGTGATAGACGGCAAATCTACCGTGGGCGGGGGCTCACTGCCCGGAGAAACCCTGCCCACGAAACTGGTATCCCTTAGTTTTGCGGGCCCGCCCCACCGAGGAGCACTGCCCGTGGTTTCTTTGTCGCAGTTCGCCAGGAGGCTGCGGGAGGGCACTCCGCCGGTGATCTGGAGGATTGAGCGAGGGGCCTTTCTTCTGGACCCACGAACCGTGCTGCCACAGGATGAGGCTAAACTCATGGCCGCCCTGGAGCAAGTGGTTCACCGGCTTCGACCTACTGCTCCTGGGCTTTCACCTTGAGCCGCAGGCCGTCCACTTCGATGACGCGAACGCGCTGGCCAGGCTCGATGCGTCCGGAGAGAGAGGTAGCCTCCCACAACTCGCCATCTATCAAGATCGGGCCCGAGGGAGCCAGGGCGGCCTTGGCCACGCCCACCTGGCCCACCAACCCCTCGCGCCCGGTGGTGACCCGCCGTCGCTGAGCACGCAGCGCCGCCCCCACCACGAATACAAAGAAGGCGGCAGTCAGGCCCACCACCGCAGCAATCAGCTCCCTGGAGATAGTGAAATAGGGGGCAGTGGAGCTGATGAGGAGCAGCGAACCCAAAAACATCGCTATGATCCCCCCGGTGGTGAGCAGGCCATGGGTGGGTGCCTTAACCTCCACGATGAAGAGGACGAAAGCGAAGATGATGAGGGCCAGCCCAGCGTAGTTTATAGGCAGAGTCCCCAGGGCATAGAAAGCCAGGAGCAGGCAGATGCCACCCACGACGCCTGGCAGGATGGCGCCGGGATTGGACAGTTCGAAGATCAGACCATTGACGCCCAAAACCATCAAGATATAGGCGATGTTGGGATTAGAGATGAGATCCAGGAAGGATTCCACCGGCGTCATGGCGATGCGATTCACCGCTGCACCTTTAGTGTGGAGGGCCACTGCTCCAGATGCCAGAGTCACCGACCGACCCTCCAGGTCCACCAGGAGCGTAGTCAGATTATCGGTGACCAGGTCCACAACCCTTTGCTCCAGGGCCTCCCGTTCGGGGGAGGAGATGCTCTCCCTCACCGCCTTCTCGGCCCAGTCGGCGTTCCGTCCCCGGCGCTCGGCCAGGCTGCGGACAGAGGCCACGGCATCGTTGGTCACCTTCTGATTCATCGTAGCCGGGATTTCGCCACCCGATGTATCCACCGGATGGGCTGCCCCGATGTTCGTATTGGGGGCCATGGCAGAGACGTGGCTGGCCATGGCGATGAAAACCCCCGCCGAGGCGGCCCTGGCCCCGGGGGGCGACACGTACACCACCACCGGCACCCGGGCGCTCACGATGTCCTGCACGATGTCACGCATGGCATCCATCAGCCCACCAGGGGTGTCCATTTCGATGATCAGGCAAACGGCCCCATCGCGTTCGGCCTCTTTGATGCCCCGGTCGATGTAACCAGCCACCACCGGGTTGATGGGGCCTTTCACCGTCAGGACATCTACATGGCCAGCCGTCTGGGCCCGTGCCAAATGGTAAAAGACCAGCCAGATCCCTACTAGAAGAACCAGGCTGGCCAGTAACCGGCGCATAGGACCTCGTTGATACAGGGTGGCAGGCCAATCGCCTTGGCCGCCACTGGCTCTCTCTAGGTTGCGGTTTCAGGGTAAAGCGCTACCACTCG
>JACQYG010000134.1 GCA_016208345.1 Chloroflexota bacterium | reverse complement strand
GGACACCCGCTTGATCTTGTAGACGTTGGCCCCGATGGAGAAGATGACCAGGACGGTGCCATCAGACTTCATGGCCGCCGCCAGGTGACCAATGGCCGAGGCCGCAGTGTAAATCGCCGAGGCCGCCGACCAGGTAACCCCGTTATCGGTAGTGCTCTGGGCGTAGAGGGTCAGCCCATCGCCGGAGAGGAAGAAGCGCAAGCCGTTTGCGCCAGAGGCGCAGATGGCCGGGTAGATGTAGGCGCCGATCAGCGTCCAGTTGGAGTAAACGGAGCTGGGACCTGGACTGGCGATCCGGTCCCAGTAGACATTGCCGGCATCCTCACGCATCCGCACCAGGGAGCCATCGCCGAAGACGGCCACCGCCGCACGGTTGGACGCCTCCGAGCCGGTGTAGCACTTGGTGTACAGCAGCCGGTTGACGTTAGCCACCTTCTCTATTACCCGCACCCGCACGTAAGGCTCGTGAGCCGTCGCCTTCTGGGCCGCCAGCAAGGTTGCGCTAAGCGTTCGCATACCGCCTCCAGAATAACGAGGGTATTCACTGCCGAGCACGCAGAGACCGCTGAGATTTCCAATTTATTCTCTCTCTTCTTATTCTCCGCGTTCTCCGCGATCTCCGCGGTAAAAGTCGTCCTAGATGGTCTTCCACGAGTCCCAGGCCTGGATGGGGCTAACCCGCCCGTCCTCGCTCACCGCCCGCTGGGCCTTCAGGTGGGCGAGGGTTGACATAAACTCCTGGAGCCGGGGTTCAGCCCAGTCGATGTAGTTGCGGTCCACCCACCCGCCGCCGACGTTGACCCGGTTAATGGCGTAGTTGGCCCACTCCAGGGCGGCCATAGCCCCCGCCCCCAGGGCGATGAGCGGCTCGTGCTCCTGCGGGATCGTGGACGTGGTAGCATCAAGGGTATGCCGCCGCCCGTAGAAGACCCGGATGGTGTCACCCGCCGCCGTGGGCAGGGTGTCATCCAGAAGGTAAAGGCTGTTGTTCCAAACCCGGAACCTGGCCTCCTTCCAGACCTGGGTGCTCACCCACGGGGCGCACACCCGCACGATGGAGTCCGGCCGGTCCTTAAGATAGGTGTAGGAAATGAGCGAGTACGCCCGCTGGTCGGCCACCGCCGTGATGTCCTGGTAGGCCTGGTAGGGCACGGCCTCCGAGTACTCCTCCACCGCCCGGCCGATGTGCCTTTCCAGCACCGCGTCGGTCCAGCGATAGTTAGCCGCGTCTTCGTCGTGCAGGTCCTTGCGCACCTGCCCGCGCATCGTTGCCAGATCCATACCTCACCCCCAAACTAGCGGCGAGCAGGCAGCAGCTAGCAGCTAGCAGGGAGCGGCCCCGTACTCCCTGCCCCCTGCTCTCTGCTAACCGCGCCGGCAAAGATTCGCTACTTTTGATCATCCCGCAGGTTCCGAACCTGCGGGATGATTGTCTTCTTGGCTGGCACCGGCGACTTGCCCACGAGCTTCTCCACCGCATCCGTCAGCGTAAGCACCGCCTTTTCCAGGTCGGTCAGCCGTCGCTCATACTCCCTCGAGACTCCCGGTGTCTGCCAGACACCGGGAGTCTTCCCGGAGTTGACCCCCGCGAAAGCGGGGGCCGGGACATCAGTGATGCCCAACTGATGTCCCGGAGTTGAACTCCGGGACATCAGGATCTCCAGGTCAGCCACCCGGCGCTCCAACGCCTCAACGTACTGGTCCATCTTACTCGTCCTTGGTGACCGTCAGCATCACGTCCAGGTTGGTGATAGAGCCAGTGGCATCGGTCACCGCCCGAACCGTGATGTTGCTGGACGACTCCAGAGCGGCCACCGCCGGGTCCACCTGGTACACCCAGTTAGCCAGGCCAAGAGTCACCGGAGTGGAAAGGATCGTAGCCCCACCAGACCAGACGTCCACCGTGGGATTGGCAGTGCCTGCTTTGGCCGTGCACGCCACCGCCACCTTCAAGACCTTCGCCTTGAAAGGCAACTGCACCTGGGCCTGGATGGTGGTATTCGCCTGGCTGGCACCGATGGACTCCCGGTGGAAATTGATCGTGAACGGCGCCCCCGCCACCGAGTCAAAGTTCGTAGTCCCCAAAGTTCACCTCCAGTTTGGATTTTCCTTAGGACTTTCGCTTGAGTCAGCCGCATGGTAAGCCGCTATTTGTCATTCCCGCGAAAGCGGGAATCTAGAGGGAATACTGGATTCCTGCTTCCGCAGGAATGACAGCCGGTGTTTCCGCCATTTGTCATTCCCGCGAAAGCGGGAATCTAGCGTGCTCAGCGGTTCAAGCTGCGTAAGCTGCTAGACAACCGCCGACCGGTACGCCCCACGGTAGTCCAACCACGCCCCGCCGAAGATCCAGCGGATCTTGTAAGCGATAGCGTCGTTGGTGAAGACCGCCCCCGCCGTCGGGTCATCCTGGACCAGGAGCTCCGGAGTCCTCTGGCCGTTCAGGTAGCCGATCTCGATGCACTCGATCTCCCCGGGATCGGCCACCAGGAACCAGTCGTTCACGTCGGTGAACTGGGGCACAACGATGTAGTCAGCCCGGCCCTCCAGGATGTTCTTGTCGTTGTTCGCAGTCCCCGGCTTCAGGCTGGAGTAGCAGGCGGTATACGCCGTGTCCTCCAGGTCCGGCGGGATCAAGAGCCAGCGGCCCCGAATGCCCAGACGCTTGGCCGCGGCGTCGGCCATCTTCGCCAGCACCACCATCGCCGACATCAGGCTTGTGGCCGAGAGGGCGGTGGTCCCTGTGTTCCCCTGGTGATTGGCCGCGTCGAAGACGTTGAAGCCGTCAGCCATGAGCGGGTTGGAGGTGAAGAGGTTGGCGATGAACTCGTTCATGGTGATGCCCGCCGCCCTTGCCAGCTTGCGCGGGATGCGGGTGATCCCCCGGATGTCGTCGTTCAGGATGGCCTCCATGGTCACGGTCACCAGGGAGCCCTTCTTCACCGGGGTATAGGTTTCCTTGGTGTCGCTCCAGGCCAGGTTGGCGTAGGCCGCGTTCTCGGCCACGGTCGGGAGGACGGCGAAGTCACCCAAGAGCACCCGGGTCTGGGCCTTCATGTCCTTGATGGTGGTCTCGGTCACGACCTTCTTCCACCACTTGGGCTGGTCTTCGCAGTCCTTGACCAGCTTCTTGTTCAGAACGTTCCCCAGGAGATCGTTCATGATCGCCGTGGTGACCTCGTTGGCTTCGCGGGCGATGACGCTCCGCTCCCAATCACCGTAGCCGAAGCCCCGCAGGCCGGTATCACCGGTGATCAGGATATATGCCTCTCGAATGCCGGAGAGGTCCGGCAGGTCCTTGGCCTTGTCGGGGATCGGCAGCTCGAAGAGCCGGTCCAGGGCATAGGCCATCTTCTCCCGGGAAGACAGGCCCATCTGGACGCGCTCCCCGCCCACGCCCTTGATCACGTGGCCCTGGGTCAGGTCCGCCAACAGGGCCTTCATGTCGGCGATTTCCTTGTCCAGGTCGGCGCTCTAGAAGACACGGCCAGCGAACTTCTTGGCTATCGCCTCCCGGGCCTTCTCCGGTAGCCCAGCCGCTCCCAGGCGCAGAGACAGAACATCCTGGCAGAGAGCCTTGCGCGCCTCAGCCACAGAAGCCACGGCCTCCAACCCCGGGTCAGGGGCCAGGCCCGAGGTGGCCGCGACCGCCTCCACCACGCCCTT
>JACQYG010000142.1:6017-6958 GCA_016208345.1 Chloroflexota bacterium | reverse complement strand
GATTTTGCCAATCAGCCTCGAACGCACGTTCTCATGATGAATCGAAACCTTTTACGCGATGACCAATGGGATCGGATCGCGCTTATGTTGCCCGGAAAAACCTCCGATCGCGGTAGGACAGCTGCAAATAATCGCTTATTGTCACACCCGGGGTCCTTAAAACCCCCGCCTTTCAGGCGGAGGCTTCAGCATGTGTGAGCGCCCCGTCGTAGAGTGGGCGGGTGACAGAAGAGTATCGCAGGCGCTCACACCGTGTTCTCCGTCCATCTGCACCTCGTGGGCGCGTGGTTCTGCTGCAGTAACGGGAACGCAACGGATGAGATCGTCAAGCAGTCCATCGAGAACCAGGAGATGACGCGGAATGACGACTTTCGAGTGGAGGGGGGCCCGTAGGGTCAGGACGGTCCCCCTCCGACTTTTAGCCCGCATCTGCGGGAAGCTTGAGCCGGCTTTAGCCGGAACCGACGACTTTAGTCGCCACACGAATCCACCGGCTTTTAGCCGGTGGTCCGCGCGGCGCGCTCAATTGTTGAGGCGATCTGGTGGATGGCTCGCACTGGGGCGCCGTGGCGCGACGTCAAGTGTCTCAAGAACGGGATCAAGAGAATGGTTCTTGACTACGCCCATACCTAAAGCTCTCCGCGCTCTCGGCGCCCTCTGCGGTTCAATCCGTATAAGGAAAATCAAATGTCAACAGACCCTAGTAAGCAGAAACAGGCGCTGGTGGTGAATCGAAAAAGGGGGATGGAATGAGGCACTCTACTCCTGGGTCGGGGACTTCGAAACAATTGGAAGAATGCTGGCAGAAGGCTGTAACACCAGACCTCTCCCGCGCGCAGCGCGGGCCACCTGGGGGACAGCGACAACTACGCAGCCATTTCACTCTGAAACGGCGACCACCAGGTGCTCGGCACGGCGCACCCGGCCCAGAACCTCCGGCG
>JACQYG010000142.1:0-5942 GCA_016208345.1 Chloroflexota bacterium | reverse complement strand
TTCCGCGGGGCGTTCACCGCGGAACTACCGCCGTCGGAATGCCCTCCTGACGAGGCTCTGGCCAGAGGGGTTGCCCGAGTGAGCCGTTGGCGGGGAATTCAGAGAATTCCCCGCCAACGGCGAGGCACGGTCTCACGTCAGCGGAGGACGAAACTTTCGCTCGGCGCGCGCCACATAGTGATCACGCATGTCATTTTCCAACAGTTTATTCCTGCGTTGGAGTTGGAGTGACCCCTTCATGGGCACGAAGCAAAGTGCTCCCGTTCAAGTGCGCTGAATAGAGTTCGAATCCTCGAGTCTCCAAATCTGATGAGGAAATGGTACGAGTTTGGGCGTGAAATCTCAAGAAACAGCATTGACGAATCGACCGAGTAGGGATCATTGGTGGTGTCAGTTAAGGGCAGTCCTGACAAGTCATCGACGTTGAGTTTACTTAAACAGGAATTCCATTGAGAATTCGAAAGGTTCACCCTCTTTTCATACGAAACTCCTTTCAATGGTTTGCTATTTACCGTTCCGTCAAGCTTTCGCATTAACAACCACGGGTGGTTGTCGATATTCACTAACTTTATGAGTTTGGGGTTCTCCGTGAAGGGCAAATCCACGTATCGTATGGTCGTGCCCGTGACCCTCTCCCGATAAAGCGGCTGCTCGTCCATTGTCCGGAGAAGCGTCTCAAAAAACTTTCCGTTGCACGTCGCGTAAACGTCTTTCGGAAAGTATGGGCACTCTGCCGTAGATTGAGAATGGGCGAGCAGGGCAAATAGGGCAGACAATGCAACAAAAATGAGGACAAATTTCAATGAAACGATTGTCTTGAACATCTAAAGCCTCGGAATAGCATCCATATTGATGGGACCAGTCATCGGGACCTCGCCGACGTGTCTTGGGGGGGCGTCACCCATTCGGTAATCATAGAAAAGGACATCGCCCACCCCGTCGTCCCAGCCAGTTGTAAGAACGTATCCGGGAATTTTTGAGCTCATCATCTTGGCCATGTCGGTGGGCGAGAACTCTTCGTTCGTGTAATCTCGGAAGAATGCATGGCTATGATAGAGGGCAATAATTGAATACTTCAACCCGGTCCGTTTGCTATTTTTGTTCCTGCTCAGCAAACAGTCTGCGGCTTGCGCTATCTTAGGGCCGATATTCTTTCCCTTTGGTGGAAGTATTGGTGTTGTGTAGCTATATCCTAGTGATTTTTCCTTTCCGTCCGGTCCAATTCGGCTGATTCTATAGATTACGCCGCCCATTTCCGTGCTGTCTCTGCGAGTCTGAGAGGCAATTCTTCTGGAAGCAGCCATCGCCGCGGCATCAGGGTCTATGAATATGTGACCTGGACCCTCTGACCCGCTGTCCAAGCCGCTACGATCCCGGTAATTGATGGAGTCGTCGTGACAGTAAGCATATACGTTCGGCCCACCCTCCAGACCCACCGGGTCCCTGCAAGTCCAGCGGCCCACAGTTGGGTCATAATCGCGTGCCCCGAACCGCACCAACCCGGTATCCGGGTCATACAGCCCTCCCGCATACCCGAACGGCTGGAAACCTGGGTTCGTATCTTCTGTGACGTTGCCATGTTGGTCGTAGCTCATCCGCTGGGCCACCGCGCCGGTGCCGGCATCCACAACGAGACGCACAGAGCCCAGGTGATCGCGAAGAATCCGATAGTTCGTGCCGTTCTTAGCCATGTACCCGCCGCCGTTGAAAACGGATACCAGGGTGTTGTTGCCGTCGAGTTCGGCCACGGGCAGAAGTCCGCTACCATAGAGCCACTTGCGCTGCACCATACCGTTGACTTTTTTGGTCGCCCGCTTGTTGGCGGCATCCAGGTCGTAACTGATGACCTGCCCGCCCGGCTTGGTCACACTGACCAGCTGTCCGGCGGTCTCATAGTCGTACAGCGTAACCCCGGTCGAGTCCGTTTTGCTCTGCAGGTCCCCATTGGCGTCTTCGGCGACCTAGGCGCGAAACGTCTTCAATGCGGGGGAACGCCCCGATCACTCATTTCCACTTGTCAAAGAACTGCCCTCAGAATACCAGATTCGGGCCGCCGGGGCCAGGGGGGCCGGGGATCGATTGAAGAGGGAATCAGGGCTCCGGCAGCCGGTCGCGGAAGGCCGCGGGGAGGTCCCGGCTGGTGTGCATGACAGCCAGCACCACCAGGGCGGGCTCCTGGAGCCAGTAGATCAAGCGGTAGGCGCCCACCAGGAGTTCACGCAGATCGGCCCGCTGGTATTCCGGCACCATGCGGCCGCGATGCGGGAAATCCGGGATGGCCTGGGCTGCATCGAAGAGTTCCAGAGCCACCTGGGACGCGTAGTAGGGGGAGTCGCGCTCGATGTGGGTGGCGATGGCCTGGATGTCCTCCAGGGCCGGGCCGGTCCATCTCAGGGTCCAAGCCATCGGCTCAGGCGCTGTTTCGCCTCCTCGTGGGACACGGTATCGCCTTCCTCGGCGGCCTTCAGGCCGCGTTCGATCTTGGCTCGCACGTACAGGTGATACTGGATGTCTTCGAGCGTGCAATCGTCGGGCAACTGGGCGATCATGTGCAGCACTTCTTGTTTCGTCATCACGGTTGAAATTCGCGTCAGGAGCCTGCGGGCCCTACGCGTCCTTTCCGGCGCCCTCCGCGCGGGTGGGTGCGTTCGTGCTCGCGGAAGAGCGCGCGCGGGGCCAGGTTACAGTAGACCGCAGTGGTCTTGAGAAATCGGTGGCCTAATAATTCCTGAATGTGGCGCACGTCCGCGCCGTTCTCCACCAGGTGGCTGGCGCAGGCGTGGCGGAGCAGGTGGGGGCTCAGCCGGCCCAGTCCCAGATCATCGGCCAGGCCCTGCACCAGCTGGGCCAGCGAGCCCGTCCCCAACCGGCCCCCGTGGCGTGTCACAAAAAGGGCCGGCTCACCCAGGTCGGCCAGGTGGGGCCGGCTCTGGCGCAGGTATCGATCCAGGCTCTCGGCCAGGCGCTCGCCGGTGGGCAGGAAGCGCTCACGCCGACCCTTGCCCATGACCCGCAGGCGCTTGCCCACCGGGTCCACATCCGTCAGGTTCAACCCCAGGCACTCGGCCCGGCGGATTCCGGTGGCGTAGAGCGTCTCCACCACGGCGCGGTTGCGCAGCCCGATCGGGGTGGTTGTGTCGCAGCCTTCCAACAGCCCGCTCACCTCGTCCACCCGCAGCAGCCGCCGCTTCGGGTGGGGTGGGCGGCGCAGCACCAGGTCCTGGGTCGGGTCCACCAGCAGCAGCCCCTCGCGCACCAGCCAGCGCACGAAGGTCCGGGTCGACTGCAGCCCCTGGTAGACCGAACTGGGACTGAAGAGCCGCCCGTTGCCTGCGGTGGTCCAGAGCAGCTCCCGGCGGAAGGCGGCCACGTGCTCGGGGGTCAGCTCTTCCAGGCGCTGCAGGCCCTGTCGGAGGCAGGTCCCGAAAAAAGTCGTCAGCCAGCGCCGGTAGATCTCCAGCGTGTTGGACGAATAGCCCCGTTGCCTCAGGCCCTGCAGATAGCGGTCCAGGGCCTCGTGCCAGCAGTGGTTTGCCATGCTCGCTCTCCCGTCAGCGTTCTCGCGGGTGGAACTTGCGGTGCATCCGCTGCAGGTCCACGATCTCCACCCGGGTATAGCGCTGGGTCGAGTTGAGGCAGGCGTGGCCCAGCATGGTCTGCAGATGGCGGATCCGCGCTCCCCGGCGCAGCATGTGGGTGACGCACGCATGACGCAGGGCATGCGGCGTCACCCGTTGGGCAAGTCCGGCTCGCTGACCGGCGTGCTGCACGATGAAAGACAGCCAGCGCCGCCCCAGTTGCTGGCCGCGGGCGCTCAAAAAAAGATGGCGCTCTGCCTCCGAGCGCACCAGGAAGGGACGGCTTCGATCCAGGTAGGTCTCCACCCAGGCCAGGGCCTGGGCGCCCAGCGGGACCACCCGGCTCTTGCCGCCCTTGCCGCAGCGCACCCACACCTCGCCCCGCACCATTTCCACGTCATCCAGCGTCAGGGCCAGCAGCTCGCTGTTGCGCACCGCCGAGCCGTAGAGGGTCTCCAGGATGGCCCGGTCGCGCAGGCCCAGGGGCTCGTGCACGTTGCAGGCCTGCAGCAGCCGGTCCATCTCCTTTTCGTTGAGCAGCGTCCGGGGAAGCGTCTCGGGCGTCTTGGGCAGCTCCAGAGCGGCGGCCGGATCCACCAGCAGGTAGCCGGCCCGGGCCATCAGGCGGAAAAAGGTCTTCACGGCCGAGAGCCGCCGCGACTGGGTGCCCAGCGTCAGCCTGCGCCCGCGGTGCTCCAGGTAGAACAGGTGGGTGCGGTAAGCTTCCAGGTGCAGCGGGAGCACCTGGCTCAACTGGCGGATCCCCTGGCCCTCCAGGAAGCCGAGCAGGCTGGGCAGCTCGCCCACATAGTTCTCTATGGTGCGGACCGCGAAGCCCTTCAACTGCAAACGGTCCTTCAGCCGCTGCGTCCACAACTCCAACTGCCCTACCATGAGACCCTCCACGTTTTCGCCCCCCCGGCAACAACTCCAACAAGTCGACAAGTTGCCCCTGGGGTCGTGCAAACGCCGCAACCGTAAGGGTTCCACTTGTCGGGACAAGTTCCGGACAACTGGCCCGGGCGGCCCGGGGGAAATGGCCGGGCCCCGTACGCCTGGATCTTTGTACCAGACCTGCGGAAGGACAAGTTTTTGGCGGAACCGGTGCGCCCCATCGCCCACCTCCTCGCTTTTTTCTTCAATTGAAGAGAAAATCTAAGCCACGCCCAGGCTCTCCAGTTCCTCGGGGGAGGTCAGGTCGGCCAGCGGGCAGGCGCCTGCGGGCGTGTCCACCAGCACGTGGTACTGGTAGGCCTTGCCCTGGTTTCCGCTGGCCACGAAGAGATACTCCATGTCCACCAGCTCCTGCACCGTTTCTTCCACCCGATGGCGAGGCCAGCTGGTCAGCTGGCGGGCCACCTTGCGGGTGAACAGGATGTCCTGGGCCCGGCCTTTGCCGGCCTGCTCCAGGACCCAGGGCAAGAGCCTGGCCCACAGGTCCCGCCCGCCCCGGCTCAGCTCGTGGAAGGTCGAGCGCAGCACGTCCTTGGCCAGCCGCCAGGCCAGCCGGTAGTCGGCCAGCGTGGCCAGCACGTAGGGCGTCCCGTCCTCCATCTGGCCCTGCTCGCGCTGATACTGGTGCAGGAAGGCCAGCACTTCGATCAGGCAGAGAAAGCGCTTGTGGTCGCGACGCGTGCGCACCCAGCGGGCCGGGAACCGGATGGCGTCCACGAACGGGATCAAGACCGCGTACATCCGCAAGAGGCGCTGGGCGTTGTGGTGGCGGCGCTGGATGCCGGCCAGGCGCTCCTGGCTCAGGCGGGTCCCCAGCCGGTAGCGGGCCTTCTGGGCTTCGTGGATGCGCCGCGTCTGCTCCTCGGACTCGTCGAGCTCGATCTCGAAACAGCGGGTGGCGTTCTCGTAGTTGAGGTTGGGGTTGGCCGTGGTCTCCAGAAAGGAGATGGGTCCCTCGACCTCCTTGAGCCGGGTCTGGATGACGCCCGTGGCCGGGTCTTTCTCCGGCACCGCCGTCTTGAACTTGTGCCGCGACAACAGTTCGCGAATCTGGTAGTCGGCCGAGTCTCCGCCTCCGGCCTTCTCGGCCAGGATCAAAAGCTTGCGCTTGAGGGCGTCCTTCTCGTGGTTGCTGATGGCCTGGGCCGTGATGCGCGAGTAGAGCACCACCTCTTCCTCGGGCGTCAGCTTCTCGATGGCCTCGGTCAGGCCGGACTTGCCGGCCGAGGACTGGGACAGGATGATGCCGGCCAGCGGCTCCTCCAGACGCCGCGAGACCCCGATAAGATAGGCCAGCAGCTTGGGATGCTCCTCGCCCACGTAGCCCAGCGCCTCGATGTCGGCCAGAATCCGTTCCACCAGGTCGGGTCGCCGCAGGAAGGCCAGGGCCTCTTTCTGCTCCGACGAGCT
>JACQYG010000141.1 GCA_016208345.1 Chloroflexota bacterium | reverse complement strand
TATGAACCGGCCCTCCGCGACCAGGAGAGGCAAGGGCTCCTTGTACGTATCGGCGTTGGACTTGTCCACCAGGAGCGTGCCGGTGTCGATGCGCTTGGAGATGGTCTCGCCTTTCAGCACCTTGACCGCGTTCTCCACGCCAAATCCAGGAAGGAAATCTACAGTAGCGTTGACAAACGGCATGCATTGTGCTATACTGGTTGTGTAAACGCTTACATCAGCCGATCTAGAGTGGGCTGGCCAGTTGCATTGCGTTAGACCAAGGCAGGGGGATTGCCATAGTCATCCGCGTTTTCTGGGTTATCCATGTACTTCGAAGGGGGTGAAAGCGGTAAACAAACACCGGGGCTAGCGTTATGGAGGCGACGATTGCCTACGGCATAGGTAGCCCCTCTTGGAGCTTAGAGAGAACCGGCCACTCCAGTTGTCGCAACGGAGGTGATGCCATACGGAGTTGAGACTTCGCACTCTGTAGCACGGTCGAGGTCACGTCAATCTCGACCACAAGTTCAGGCATCCTGACACGATGCCGTGGAGGGAGATGAACTATGCGTGCACGCAAGATTATTTTGGTTCTGGTGATGCTGGCGCTCGTCCTGTCGGTCGCCGGGGCGGGCTGCGGGCCCACACCGGTGCCCAAGAAGGTGCTGGTCTACGCGGCCCTGGACGAGGCGACCCTTACCGTCTTGGTCAAAGCCTTCAAAGACAAAACCGGCCTCGACGTGGAGTACGTGCGCCTGGGCGCCGGCGACATCACCGCCCGGGTGCGGGCGGAGAAGGACGCTCCCAAGGCCGATGTCTTCATCGGCGGCTCCTCGGAGATGCACGACCCTCTGGGCAAAGAAGGGCTGCTGCTCAAGTACCGCTCGCCAGTGGCTAAGGACATCCCCAGCCAGTACCTTGACCCCAGCGAGTACTGGCACGGCTGGTACCTGGGCGTCCTGGGCATCATCCTGAACACGGACCGCTTCAGCAAGGAGCTGGCCCCCAAGGGCGTGAAGAAGCCGGCCACCTGGGATGATCTGCTGGACCCGGCCTGGAAGGGCCACTTCACTACCTCTAACCCCGCCACGGCCGGCGGCGCCTACATCTTCCTTTGCAACCAGATCTTCCGCCTGGGCGAGGATGGGGCCTGGGAGTACTTCAAGAAGCTGCACACCAACGTCGCTCAGTATACCCCCAGCGCTCCCGGGCCCATCAGCCTGGCGGCCACGGGCCAGTTCATCGCCGGCATGTCCTGGGGCCACGACATCCTGACCAGCAAGAAGCAGGGCAACCCCGTCGAGCTGATCGTCCCGCCGGACACGGCCTTCGAGATCGGCTCCATCTCCATCATCAAGGGCGGGCCCAACCCCGATGGGGCCAAGAAGTTCGTGGACTTCATCCTGGGTAAGGAGGCCGGGCAGATCAACGTGGATAATGGCCTGCGCATCTCGGCGCGGGCGGACGTGTCCCCGGCGCCAGGCGGCGTGACCCTGGACAAGGTTAAGCTGGTGAAGTACGACCGCACGTGGGCTATGGAGAACCGCGACCGCCTGCTCAAGAAGTGGGCGGATAGCATCAAATAAGGTAACGGCGTCAACGGATGCCCCCGGGCGCAGCGGATAGGCGGATGGAGCCCGGCCCGAGGCCACAATAGCTGAATAGCTACTGCAACGCGAGTGGGGCTTTCCCATCCGCCTATCTGTGGTCTGCCCGCTGACGCCTCCCGTCTGATGAAGAAACTGCGGCGCGAGCCCCTACTGCTCGCCACCATTCTCATCGTCGCCGCGTCGCTGTTCCTCTTCGTCGTCTATCCGGCCCTGCGGGTGCTGTTGTACCCGGACATGGCGGCGTATCGCGACTACCTGGGCAACAGCCGCTGGGTAGCGGCGACGTGGAACAGCCTGGTGATGGCCGTGCTCTCCACCCTCACGGCCACGGCCGTGGGGTTTCTCTACGCCTACGCCCTGGTATACACGGACATCCCCGGCAAGGGGCTGCTGCGCGCCCTGGCCATCTTGCCAATGATCTCGCCGCCGTTCATGGTGGCCATCTCGTTCATCTTCCTGTTTGGCGGGCGGGGGCTGATCACCTACCACCTCTTCGGCCAAACGGTGAACCTCTACGGCTGGCGTGGGCTATGGGCGGTGCAGACCATCGCCTTTTTCCCCTACGCCTACCAGATCATCGCCGGGGTGCTGATGGGCATCAACCCCAGCCTGGAGTACGCTGCCCGCAATCTGGGCGCCGGGACGTGGCAGGTGTTTCGCACGGTGACGCTGCCGCTAGCCCGGCCGGGCCTCCTGAACGCCGCCCTGGTCATTGCCGTCTACGTCCTGGCCGATTTCGGCAACCCTATTCTCATCGCCGGCAACTTCCCGCTCCTGCCGACGGAGGCGTATCTGCAAATATCCGGCTGGTACAACCTCAAAAGCGCCGCCGTGCTCTCCTCGATCCTGCTCGCCCCCGCCTTGGGGTTCTTCCTCTTGCAGCGACGCCTGGAGGGACGGCGATCGTACGTGACGGTGACGGGCAAAGGCTCATCGATGACCAAGCCGCCGCAGCCGAAGTTGGTGAGCGCTTTCTTTGCGGTGTTCTGCGGGCTCATCGCCGCGATCATCGTTGCCGTGTACGGCATTCTGATCGCCGGGGCGTTCACGCAGACCTGGGGGGTGAGATGGACACCCACGCTGCGTCACTGGGAGTACGTGATCTTCCGCAGCAAGGAGCTGTTCAACAGCATTGAGTTCTCCCTGGTGGCGGCCTTGACGTGCGCCGTGTTCTCGCTGCTAGTGGCTTACATCGTGGCTCGCCAGGATTTTCCGGGGAAGCGAGCGCTGGACTTCTGCGCCGTTCTGCCGGCGGCGATTCCGGGTGTTTTCTACGGCATCGGTTTCATCATGGCCTTCAACAAGCCGCCGCTGGCCCTCACCGGCACGGCGGCCATCATCGTCTTGAGCATGATCTTCTGGAACATCCCCACCGGCTATCGGGCGGGCATCGCCGGGCTGGCGCAGATTGACAAGTCCATTGAGGAGGCGGCGTCCAACCTGGGGGCAGACAGTCTGCACGCGTTCAAGGACATCCTGCTGCCGCTGTTGCGCCTGCCCTTCGTCACGGCGTTCGTCACGGCCTTCGTGCGGGCCATCACCACGCTATCTGACGATGGCGCGGCCGACCGCCACGCGCTGGCGCTGGCCGCCCGAGAGCTGCCGGGGCTTGCGCTTGAGCAGCTCCTGGATGCCCAGGAGGGTGGCTGCCTCCTTCACCCGCGTTTCGATCTCGGGCTTCGGGAACTTCCGCATCTAATCTCGGAGTCCAAAGATGAGCGAGCCGCACGTGCGCCTGGTGAACATCACCAAGCGCTTCGGCAATACCGTGGCCGTGGACAACGTCACCCTGGACGTGGCGCGGGGCAGCTTCACCACCCTGCTCGGCCCGTCTGGCTGCGGCAAGACCACTACGCTAAGGATGATCGCCGGCTTCCACGACCCCGACGCCGGCGACATCTTCATCGGCGAGCGGCGGGTGAACGAGGTGCCCTCGCACCGGCGCAACACGGCCATGGTCTTCCAGGAGTACGCCCTTTTCCCGCACATGAGCGTATTCGAGAACGTGGCCTACGGCCTGACCATCCGGGGGCTGCCCAAGCCCCAGGTGGCCCAGAAGGTGCGGGCCACCCTGAAGTTCCTGGCCCTGGAGGGCCTGGACGACCGCTCGCCTCACCAGCTTTCCGGCGGCCAGCAGCAGCGGGTGGCCTTGGCCCGCGCCCTGGTCATGGAGCCGGAGGTGCTGCTCCTGGACGAGCCGCTCTCCAACCTGGACGCCAAGCTGCGGGTGAGCGTGCGCACGGAGATGACGCAGATCCAGCGCAGCCTCAAGCTCACCACCATCTATGTCACCCACGACCAGGAGGAGGCCCTGGCCATGTCTGACGCCATCGCCGTGATGCACCAGGGCCGCGTGGTGCGCTTCGGCACGCCCTGGGAGGTGTACTATCGCCCGCGGGACCGCTTTGTAGCCGATTTCGTAGGGCTGGTGAACTTCGTGGAGGGGCGGCTGGTGGAAGTGAGCCCACAGGTGCTGGTGGCCGACGTCGCCGGGCGATCGCTGCGCTTCGCGCCGGAGGGGCTGGCGCTACGGCCGGGCGATGGCGTGCTGCTGAGCATCCGGCCGGAGTGCATCGGCATCTCGCTGGCGGCGCCCACCGGCGCGGCGAACGTGCTGCACGGCCAGGTGGCGGTCAGCCAGTTCCTGGGCCGGCTGGTGCGCTACTGGGTGGCCGTGGACGCCTCCACCTGGGTGGTAGACGAGCCAGACCCCAGCACCTATAGTCTGCTTTCGGGGGAGGTGTACCTGACCATCGAGCCGGGGAAAGTGCACGTGATCGCCGCGGAAAACAAAGATAAAGATGAGGGAGGAAGATAAGGGAAGTATGGACAAGGCCATGCTCGCGGCGCTGTTTGAGGGCGAGGGCAAGCTGGCGCTGAGAGAGGTGCCGGTGCCCAAGGTCGAGAAGCCGGACGATGTGCTCTTGCAGGTGGAGGGGGCGGGGATCTGCGGCACCGATGTGCACATCCTCGATGTGCCGCCTGGCCACCCGGCCACCGTCGGGGCCATATTGGGCCACGAATATGTCGGCAAGGTCATGGAAATTGGCGATAACGTGAAAGGCCTGAAACCGGGCGACCGGGTTGCGGTGGCGCCAAATCTCTATTGCGGGATCTGCCACTACTGCCAACAAGGGAGGCCCAACCAATGCCAGAGCTTCACCACGCTGGGGGTCTATCTCAATGGTGGCTTTGCCAAGTACAGCGTGGCCCCGGAACGGGCTCTTTTTAAGATCAGCCCAGACCTGGCCACAGACGAGGCCGTCTTTGCGGAGCTTCTCTCTTGTGTGTTGGGTGGCACGGAGAAGGTGCGGCTCCAGCCCGGGGAGACGGTGGCTATTTTGGGGGCCGGGCCAGTAGGCCTGGTATTCTGCCTGGTCTTCAAAGCCGCCGGTGCGGGCAAGACCATCATCTCCGACATCGCCCCCTTCCGCCTGGCTATGGCCAAGAAGATCGGCGCCGATGTAGTCGTCAATCCCCAAAGGGAAGACCTGATCGGAACCATAAAGGCCGTGACCGGTGGCGGCGTCGACGTGGTGGTGGACGCTGTGGGAACGCTGCTGCCCGAGGCCGTCAGCCTGGCAGATAAAGGCGGCAAAGTGGTGCTCTTCGGGATGAACCAGCAGGCGCATCCGGCGGTCAGCCAGTATGACATTACTCGCAACGAACTCACCATCTATGGCACCTTTATTGGCATTAACACCTTTCCCCGGGCCATCAAGATGCTGGAAAGCGGGGTGGTGAAGCCCTCGGCCCTGATCACCCATCGCCTGCCGCTTTCGCGCCTCGTAGAGGGTCTGGAAGCTCTGCGCCAGGGCCTGGCCATCAAGGTCGTGATAACGCCGGAGTAGCCTCGACGGCCATGCCACGTGATCTTCTGGCCTCGCCAGGTGGACATCCAGGCAAAACACGCTTTAAGGAGGTGAGAGCTGGACGACCGATAAAGCTTGCAGAGCTCAAGTAGTTGAACCTTGAAGTTCAAGAGGAGAACCAAGATGAGAAGGGCTTTCGCTTTCTTGTCCCTGGCCACGATCCTCGGCGTGCTCGGTGCAGGGCTCGCGGGATGTGGCCCCAGCGCTCAGGTCACGCTGAACGTAGCTACCGCTGGCGACACCAACATGGTCGAACTGCAGAAGAACGTCTTCGGCCCGGAGTTCGTGAAGAAATACCCCAACGTCACCGTTAACACGGTGGGCACCGGCCCTGGCGATCCGGGCAGCCGCTCCATCTATGACAAATTGAAGGCCCAGAGCAGCGCCGGCAAGAAGAGCTGGGACATCGACGTGGGGGTGATCCACCAGAGCATCATGGCCGAAATGCTCAAGGAAGGACTTCTGCTCCAGTACGTTCCCAAGACCACGGTGGCCAAGTACGTGGTGGCCTTCGATGCCAAGAACGCCCTGGGGACCAACGTGGAGGGCTACGTCATCCCCATGTTCCATTCCCAGACGGCCATCGCCTACAACCCCAAGTACGTGCCAGCCCCGCCCAAGAACTTCGAAGAACTGGTGGCCTGGGCCAAGGCCAATCCCAAGAAGTTCGGCTACAACGGGATCAAGGGCGGAATGAGCGGCCAGGCCTTCGTGGCGGCCTGGACCTACTGGAAGACCGGCAAGTACGACGTCTACGCCATGGGTCCGTACGACAAGGCCAATGAGGCCCCATGGCCCGGCGTCATGAAAGAGCTTAAGGCGTTCAACGAGGTGGCGACCATCACCGCGGGCAACGCCGCCACCCTGGACATGTTGAACCGCGGCGAGATCTACATGGGTTCCGTATGGGTGGACATGTTCGTCCTTTGGAAGAACGAAGGCCGTATGGATCCCAGTATCCAGGTGACGCTGCCTGCCCCGGGCATGCCCGGCCAGCCCATGTACCTGGTCATTCCCAAAGAGGCCGCCAACAAGGACATGGCTCAGAAGTACATCGAGATGATCGCCAGCCCGGAACAACAGGCCAAGGTCATCGTGGAGCGGAACGGATGGTACCCGGGCATCGACGCCAAGGAGGTACTGCCAAAGGTCTCCAAGGAAGGCCAGGACAAACTCTTTAAGGGGGTGACCCCCGAGGACCTGGCGAAGAAAGGCCTGGTATTCCCGCTCACCGATTACTTCAAGGACCTGCTCACCGCCTACGAAGATGCGATGAAATGAGCTGGTGATGAGTGATGAGTGGTGGGTGACGAGTGAGTCCGGCAATCAGCGGTGAGTGATCGGGGATGCGACCTCTCATCACTCGTTGACTCACCGCTCATCACTACCCTCGGAGCGACCCATGCGCAGACTGGAAAATGCCTTCTGGTTCGCCTTCGCCGTGCCCACTCTCGGCATCGTGCTCGTGCTCTTCTTCGCGCCATTTCTATATTCGGCGTTGGGGAGCTTCCAAAGCAAGAGTGGGCAATTGACGCTGGACAACTATGCCTTGGTGGCGCGCCTCTACACCAAGGACGTGCTCTACACGGTGGGCATAGCGACGTTCAGCCTGGCCATCGTCCTGTTCATTGGGATATTGCTCTGTGGTTATCTGAGGGTGTACGGGAACAAGCTCGTGGAATTCCTCTTCAAGATACCGCTCTTTGTCCCATTTGTAGTGGTGGGCCACGCCATGCGCGTCTTCCTGGCTCCTCACGGCATCTTGAACTCGATGGTGGCCCAGATCGGGCTGATCAACCTGGATAACCCGCCCTCCCTGGCCTATAGCTGGCTCGGCATATCCTTGGCCTTGGCCTGGAAGAACATGGCCATGGCGGTCCTGTTGATTTTGGGCGCTTTCCGTTCCGTCCACGAGACCTACCTCGAAGCGGCGCGGAACTTCGGCGCCGGTGCCATTCGCCAGACCCTGGACGTGCTCTTGCCCATGTCAGCCTCCTCCCTGGCGGTGGCCTCAGTGCTTATGTTCACCTCGATGCTGGCGTCTTTCTCCATCCCATTGATGATCGGCGGCGGGAAAGGCGCCCAAATGACCATGATCGACGTCTATTACCGGATCACCTACCAGGGAGACTACGGGGCGGCCAATGCCCTGGGCGTGGTCTCGTACCTCCTGGCCAGCGGCGCCGCCATCTATTATCTGCGCACCGTCACCAGAAAGTAAAGGCTTAGAAAATGAAGGTCAACCCGGGAGCCATGGGCAGAGCCACGGTGAAGATCGCTTTCCTGGCCCTGGTCTTATTCGTGATCTTTGGCCCTCTGAGCAGCCTGGCGATCTGGTCGGTGGCGGAGAAGTGGTATTGGCCCTATGCCCTCCCGCAGCAGGTTGGGCTTTTCTACTGGGGGCGGGTGTTGGGGAGCGACCTGATGCGTTCTTTGCAGTTGGGTTTCTTCATTGCCACAGCGGTGACGATGCTCACCCTGCTGTGCACCGTGCCGGTGGGCTATGCCCTGGCCCGCTTCGATGTGCTCTTTAAGAGCGTGATCATGATGCTATTCCTCTTGCCCCAGGCATTTCCCCAGCTTCCTGTCTTCGCCAACGCGGCAGTGCTCTTGTACAAGTTTGACCTGGGGGCTACCATCCCCGGAGTGGTGCTCATCCACATGGTCGGCTCGCTGGTATACGCGGTGTGGATCATGACCGCGGTGTTTAAGTCCATCCCGGTGGAGATGGAAGAGGCCGCCATTAATCTGGGGGCATCCCGCATTAAAACCTTCCTTACCATCGCCCTGCCCCTGGCCGTGCCCGGCATCGTGGCCAGCTCCCTGTTGGTCTTCCTGTATTCCCTGGATGAATTCACCGGCACGCTTCTCATCGGCGCTCCCTTCGTCGTCACTTTGCCGGTGTTCATGTACAATGCCAGCATGGGCTACGAACTGCAGGTGGCCTCCATCACTGCGCTACTGCTGATGATCCCGGGCATGGTGCTCTTGGTCCTCCTGGAGCGCTACCTGAAGGCAGAATACCTCTCTATGTTCGGGAGGATATAGCCCGTGGTCAAGGTCGCCCTGGACAATGTCTAAAAGTCCTACGGAAAGGTACGAGCGCTCCATGATACTACCCTGGAACTGGAACCCGGCGCCCTCACCGCCATCTTGGGCCCCTCTGGCTGCGGGAAAACGACCCTCTTGCGTAGTATTGCCGGCTTCATCAAGGTGGACTCAGGGCGCATCTGCTTCGATGGCCGGGACGTCACTGGACTTCCGCCCCAGGAGCGAGATACGGCCATGGTCTTTCAAAACTATGCCCTTTGGCCCCACATGACCGTCTTCGACAACGTGGCCTACGGCTTGAAACTGAAGAAGGTCCCCGCCAGCGAGGTGCGACGTCGGGTGATGGGTGCCCTGGAGCTGGTGGAGATGGTAGACATCCTGGGGGTAGAGGGCATTGAATCTCGCAAACCGCCGGAATTATCCGGCGGCCAGCAGCAGCGGGTGGCCCTGGCCCGGGCCCTGGTGGTGCAACCGAAGGTGCTTCTGCTGGACGAGCCTCTTTCCAACCTGGACGCCAAGGTCCGACAGCGGGTGCGAGTGGAGATCCGGCGCCTGCAGAAGCGCGTGCGCATCACCACCATCCATGTCACCCATGATCAGGAAGAGGCCCTTTCCATAGCCGACAGCGTGGTGGTGATGGACAAGGGGAAGGTGATCCAGGTGGGCAGCCCACAAGAGATCTATCGCCGTCCCCAGAGCGCCTTCGTGGCCGAGTTTCTGGGCTCCTCCAATGTCCTCACGGGCCAGCTCTGCCGGGCCGACCAGACCGTTTCTGTGGGTGGTATCAAGTTATCTTGTGCAACTGCTGCCGAGGGGAAAGCGACGGTGGTTTTTCGGGCCGATGAGGCCCGTCTGGCCGGGGAGGAGGCTCAGGTACAGGGAAATGTCGTGGTCTTCCAGGGTGATGTGGAGGAGACGCTCTTCGTGGGTTCCGCCTTCCGGCATTTCGTCAAGATCGGCACGGAATTGGTGATGGTGGATAGCCCGGAGAGCAGCCCTTTACGCCGGGTCAAGGTGGTCGTTCCCCGGGAAAAGGTGCAGATATATCCGCTGGAAGGTTGAATCCACATGATCGAATGGAGGTTGGGTCATCATTTTTATTGCAGAGACCGCTGAGGGCCCAGGGATAAGGGAAAGATCTTTAGCGAACGAGGCTGCGCCTCAAACCCCGCGCTCGAGGCTTTGCCTTAAACCCTGCGGTGAATGCTCTCGAGCGATGCTTGACAGCGCTGGCGTACTGCTGTTATAATTGCTGATGTAAACGTTTACACATCAACCAGTGCTCCGGACTCGCCGAGCTACTGCCCTGGGAGGCTAAAGTGCCGGTCACCATCGTCGACGTAGCCAGGAAAGCCGGGGTTTCCACGGCCACGGTCTCCCGCGTCTTGCACAAAAGCCCCAAGGTGGACGCCACCACCCGGGCCAGGGTGCGGGAGACCCTGGAGGAGTTGGGCTACTCGCCGAACATCCCAGCTCGAAGCCTGGTAACGAAGCGGACCCGAACGGTAGGGCTGGTGATAACCACCATCGCTGACCCCTTCTTCGCCGACATCGTCCGCGGCGTGGAGGATGTGGCCATCGAAAACGACTATGGGGTCATCCTCTGCGACTCCAACGCGGACCCCGAGCGCGAGATGGCCACCATACGTCTTTTTCAGGAAAAAAGGGTGGATGGCATCATCGTTGCCTCCTCCCGCGTGGGCGATCTATATCTGGGGCTTTTGGAAAAAACGAAGGTCCCGGTGGTGCTGGTAAACAACGAGAAGACTGGCTCTTATGTCTACTCTGTCGGCACCGACGACGTGGCCGGGGGCGAAATGGCCACCGAATACTTGATCCAACTCGGCCACCGGCGCATCGGCTATATTGCTGGCCTGGCCGATGCCAAGTCCACCTACGATCGCCTGACCGGATACCGCCAGGCCCTGCGCAAACACGGGCTGCCATTCGATTCGAGCCTCTTGGCCCCAGGCAATGCCCGGCCGGATGGCGGATTGAGCGGCATGAACCAGCTTCTAACCGATTGCCCTTCTCTCACCGCCGTCTTCTGTTACAATGACCTGACCGCTATCGGCGCCTTAAAGGCCCTGAGAATCGCCGGGAAAAGCGTGCCCGATCTCGTCTCGGTCATGGGGTATGATGATCTCCTCTTCGCCGCCTACTCCGAGCCTCCTCTCACCACCATCGAGCAACGCAAATATGACCTGGGCGCCATTGCCATGAGGATGCTGTTGGACCTACAATCCGGGGTGGAATCGGTCAGCAATAACGTTCTAGAGCCCAGGCTGGTCATCCGCGAGTCCTGTTCGCCGGCGAAATCATGAACATCGCCATAAACGATCTCCCATAAACGATCTCAAGGAGGAGAAAGATGAAGGGTCTGATGCTCAGAGCTAAGTGGGAGCCACGCCAGGACTATGTGCTTTCCGAATTCGAAAAGACCACCGGCAAGGCCATCACCGGCAACTCCGTGTGGCGTCACCCGGAGCTAAAGGTCCAGGAGGTCCCCAAGCCTCAAGTCAAACCTGATCAGGTGCTGCTCCGGGTAAAGGCCTGTGGCGTGTGCGGCTCGGACATGCATTTCTATGAGACCGACAAAGACAACTACATCATGTACCCGGGCCTCACCAGGTTCCCGGTGATCACCGGCCACGAGTTCTCCGGCCAGATCGTGGGGGTGGGCGGCGCGGTAACCGACTTCAAGGTCGGTGACATGGTCACTGCCGAGGAGATGATTTGGTGCGGCGAGTGCGTCCCCTGCCGCAACGGCTTCCCCAACCAGTGCCAGCGCCTGGAGGAGATCGGCTTCACCATCAACGGGGCCTTTGCCGAGTACCTGGCCATTGGCGCCAAGTACTGTTGGAAGATCAACGACCTCCTCAAGGTTTACGGGACCGAGGACCGGGCCTACGAGGCCGGGGCCCTGGTGGAGCCCACCAGCGTGGCCTATAACGGTATCTTCCAGCGCGCCGGGGGCTTTAAGCCAGGGGCCTACGCTGCGGTCTACGGCGCCGGTCCCATCGGCCTGGCCTCTATTGCGTTATGTAAAGCCGCTGGGGCGGCTAAGGTCATCGCCTTCGAGATCTCGGCTCAGCGCCGGGAACTGGCCAAGGCCGTCGGAGCGGACTACGTCTTCGATCCCCGGGAGGTCTCCCCTGGTGCCAAGGTCATGGAGATCACCGCAGGCGAAGGTGCTGAGATGCAAGTGGAAGCCGCTGGTGCCCCTACCCTGGTGCTGCCGGAGATGGAGAAATCGCTGGCCATCAACGGCAAGATCGTCCAGATCGGGCGTGCGGCCGAGCGGGTGCCCATGTACCTGGAAACCTTCCAGGTCCGCCACAGCCAGGTGTTCGGCGCCCAGGGCCACTCCGGAAACGGCACGTTTCCCTCGGTGATCCGGCTCATGGCCTCCGGACTCATCGACATGACCAGGATCATCACCGCCCGCTACAACCTGGACCAGGTGGTGAGCGCCATCGCCCAGTCCGCCTCGCGGCAGGACGGAAAGATCATGGTCAAGACCTAAGCAATGGAGGCTGGACGCAATATCCATTAGGCCCAGCACCGAAGGCAGTCGGTTAGAGAGATGATCGAGGTCATCATCTTGGGCTCAGGCACCGGGGTGCCGAGCCTGAGACGCGGCGCCCCTGGCATGGTGGTCATGGTGGACTCGGAGCCCCTCCTGTTCGACAGCGGGAGTGGCACTCTAGAACGTCTGCTAAGAGCCGGCATAGCCTATCAAGATCTCAACTACGTCTTCTACTCGCACACCCACAACGACCACACTGCGGACCTGGGGCCGCTGCTCTTCGCCCTGAAGTCCACACCAGGGTATACCCGAGAGCGGCCCCTGCACCTGGTGGGACCTAGAGGCTTTAGGCGTTTTGTCCGGCACTTGTTGGCCTTCTATCCGTGGTGCCAGCCTGAGCGCTATGACCTGCGAGTCCATGAACTCATGCCTGGCCGGCTGCGACAGTCCGACTGGGAGGTGTTCGCCAGGCCAACCGCACATACCGACGCCAGCATCGCCTATCGTCTGGAGGTCGGAGGAAAGGCCATCGTGTATTCAGGGGACACGGGGATGTGCCCGGAGCTGATAGAGCTCAGCAAGGGCGCTGATTTGCTGGTGCTGGAATCCTCCTACCCCGATGGCCTGGGGGTTGAAGGCCATCTCACACCCGGCCGGGCGGGGGAGGTGGCGGCCCTGGCCGGGGCCAGAAGGCTGGTGTTGACGCACTTTTACCCACTGTGTGACGAGTACGACATCGCCGCCCAGTGCCGTCGCACCTTTGGTGGCGAGCTAATCGTGGCGCAAGACTTGATGCGGGTGGAGGTCTCACCATGAGCGAAAGGCTACGAATCCTGTTCGTCTCCGCAGAAGTGGCCCCGTTTGCCAAGGTGGGTGGCCTGGCGGATGTGGCCGGCGCCCTTCCCAAGGCCCTGGCCGCCCTGGGACACGACGTGCGAGTGATCATGCCGCGCTATGGCCGCATCGATGAGGCGAAATACGCCATCGCCCCGGTCCTGGAAGAATACCCTGTGCCCGTGGAGAGCCGTAGCGAGAAGGCGGCGCTGAAATCGGCCACCATCGGCCAGGGTGTCCCGGCCTATATGGTGGAATCGGACAAATACTTCGCTCGCGAGGCGATCTACGGCTATCCAGACGACGGCGAGCGCTTCATCTTCTTCTGCCGGGCCGCGCTGGAGGCTGCCCGAGCCCTGGACTGGCCGCCCGACATCGTTCACTGCAACGATTGGCACACCGCCATCATCCCGAACTGGCTCAAGACCATCTACGACGGTGACCACTTCTTCGCCAGGACCGCCTCGGTCTTCACCATCCACAACCTGGCCTATCAGGGGATCTTTGACCCCCGCATATTGGCCGTGGCCGGCCTGGGAAGCACCGGTTTCCTGCAACCGCAATTGGGGGTGGGCGGCGGACAGGTGGACCTGATGAGCCAGGGCATCCTGTACGCCGATGCCCTGAACACGGTGAGCGAGACCTATGCCCGAGAGATTCTGACGCCGGGCTTCGGCGAAGGGCTGGACTCCGTCCTGCGCTACCGCAAGGGACGCCTCTTCGGCATCTTGAACGGCATCGATCACGAACAATATAACCCGGCCACCGACCCTAACATCGCCCAGCGCTACGACGTCTCCACCCTGGATAAGAAGGTCGAAAACCGGTTGGCTTTACAGAAGGAATGCGGCCTGAAGGCGGATGCCGAAATACCGTTGATCGGTGTGGTCTCCCGTCTGGCCGACCAGAAGGGGTTCGACCTGCTAGAGCCCATCATCGATCCGCTCATGACCGAGTTGGGGGTGCAGTTCGTATTGCTGGGAACCGGAGACCAGCATTATCACGAGGTATTCCGGCGGATGGCCGAAAAGTACCCGACCAAGGCCAGCGTATTCCTGACCTTTGACGCGGCCCTGGCCCAGCGCATCTATGCCGGCTGTGACATGTTCCTGATGCCCTCTCGTTTCGAGCCCTGTGGGCTCGGGCAGCTCATTGCCCTGCGCTACGGCGCCATCCCCATCGTGCGCAGCACCGGTGGCCTGGCCGACACTGTCGATGAGATTCAGCCAGGCGGCGAGGCGGGTAACGGCTTCGCCTTCACCAACTATAATCCCTACGCCCTGTTGGTGGCTATCGTCAGGGCCGTGGAGACCTTCAAGCACAAGGATGTCTGGCGCCGGCTGATGAAGCGGGCCATGGAAGCCGATTTCTCCTGGGGCCGGTCGGCCAAGAAATACGTAGAACTGTACCGCAAGGCCCTGGAATGGCGGTTGGAGAGCTAGGCCTGGCGCCGGCGTTCTGGGGCCAATTGGTGTTGAGGAGGGAAGGACCATGCAGACCGCGAGAGATGTGATGACCACCAGGGTGGTGACGATCAAGCCCTCGGCCAAGGTCTACGAGCTCACCAAGCTCCTGTCGGACCACAAGATCAGCGGCGTCCCGGTGGTGGACGATGCCGGGCAGGTGGTGGGCATTGCCACTGAAGCCGACCTCCTGGCCATCAAACGGGGCAACACCGTGGGAGACATCATGACCAAGGAGGTCATCAGCGTGACCGAGGACACGCCCATCCAGGAGATCGCCGCGGTGCTGAGCGCCAAGCGCATAAAGCGCGTGCCCGTGGTGAAGGGCGGCCAACTGGTGGGCATCGTCAGCCGGGCCGATCTGGTGGCAGCAATCGCAAAATCATGAGGAGAGAATCGAAGACATGGGCGAGTGGCAGATCCCACCTAAAGGCGGACACATGGAGAGTGCCGACGGCCTCTACCTCCAGAACATGACCTGGAAGCAGATAGAGGAACGGCTGAAGA
>JACQYG010000140.1 GCA_016208345.1 Chloroflexota bacterium | reverse complement strand
CTGCACCGGGAATTGTCGGTAACGCCGGAGCTGAGCATAAGCTACATCGGCTTCAACGTGGAAAAGCCTCCTTTCGACGACGTAAAAGTGCGCCAGGCCTTCGCCCACGCCACCGACAAGGAGAAGTTAGTGACGGTATTCTGGCGGGGCTCCCGGAGGAAGGCGGAGGGTTTGCTCCCGCCGGGCATGCCCGGCTACGACGAGACATTCAAAGGGCTTCCCTTCGACCCGACCCGGGCCAAGGGCCTGATCGCCGAGTCGAAGTATCGGGAGGTGGCTGGCCTGCCGCCGGTCACCATAACCACCATCGGCAGCGGGGGGACCAGCCCCTATGCCACCGCCCTGGCGGAGATGTTCAAGCAAAACCTGGGGGTAAATGTGGCCATACAACAGGTGGAATCGGCCGAGAGGTACTACGGCGAACTGGCGAAGGGCCGGTATCAGCTCTTCACTTTCGGCTGGATCGCCGACTATCCCGACCCCCAGGACTTCCTGGACATACTCTTTCACAGCGAGAGCTCGGCCATATACGGGACGAACTATCATAACCCCGAGTACGACCGAATCGTGAGGGAGGCCAGAGCGGAGCTGGATCAAGACACGCGGATGGGCCTGTACAAGAAAGCGCAGGCGTTGTTGATCAACGATGCACCGTGCGTGCCGATCTCCTATAACGTGCGGTACACCCTCACCAAGCCTTACGTGAAAGGCGTGATCCATGCGCCCCTCACCCTGGCCTGGCTCAGATACGTGAGTATCCAGCACAAGGTAGACTAGCATATCCGTTAATCCGCCCGCCGGGCAAGCCCGGCTAAAACGAGGCATCCGTTTTTCGCATCCGTTGTTAAGGAGGACTGGATGGGGACGTTGTTGCAGGTAAAGAATCTCAAGACGCAATTCTTCACCCAGGATGGGGTCGTCAAGGCGGTGGATGACGTCTCCTTCGATCTGGACGAGGGGGAGACCCTGGGCATAGTAGGGGAGAGCGGATGTGGCAAGAGCGTCACCGTGCTCTCGGTCATGCGTCTCATCCCCCAACCGCCGGGCAAGATCGTGGGAGGGCAGGTGATCTTCGACGGGGAAGACCTGCTCAAGGTTGACGATGAGGAGATCCGTCGGGTCCGGGGGAACAAGATCGCCATGGTCTTCCAGGACCCTATGACCTCGCTGAATCCGGTGCTCACCATCAATCGTCAGGTCAGCGAGGCCCTGGAACTGCACCTCGGGATGAACAAAGACGAATCCCGCAAGCGCAGCATCGAGCTCCTGGAAATCGTGGGGATCCCCGAGGCGGCCAAACGCATCGACGACTACCCCCATCAGTTTTCGGGCGGCATGCGTCAACGGGTGATGATTGCCATGGCCTTGTCCTGCAATCCCCAGTTGCTCATAGCCGATGAGCCCACCACCGCCCTGGACGTGACCATCCAGGCCCAGATCATCGAGCTGGTCAAACGCCTTAAGAAGGAATTGGGCATGGCAGTGATCTGGATCACCCACGACATGGGCGTGGTGGCCGGGATGTGCGAGCGGGTGATCGTGATGTATGCCGGGCACATAGCGGAGTCTGCCCGGGTGAGTGATATCTACGCCGATCCGCGGCACCCGTACACCCTGGGGCTTTTGGGGTCCATCCCTCGGTTGGACGCGGCCCGCAAGTCGAAGCTGACGCCCATCGAGGGACTCCCGCCAGACCTGATCAACGCCCCGCCGGGATGCCCATTTGCTCCCCGGTGTGCCTGGGTTATGGACACCTGCCACCAGGAATACCCGCGGTTGCGCGGCGTTGGCCCCGGGCACGAGATCGCCTGCTGGGCTAACGTTAAAGAAGGAAGGGCCTGACATGAGCATTAACGAAATACTACTTGAGGTCAAAGGTCTCAAGATGCATTTCCCCCTGACGCAGGGGATCATCATCCAGCGGCAGGTGGGCGCGGTCAAGGCGGTGGACGGCCTCAACTTCTTTATTCGCCGGGGCGAGACCTTGGGGTTAGTGGGCGAGAGCGGGTGCGGCAAATCCACCACCGGACGGGCCATCCTTCAGCTCTATCGGCCCACGGCGGGGCAGGTCCTTTTTGAGGGCCAGGACCTATGTAGGATGGGAGGGGAAAGGCTCAGGCAGATGCGGCGCCGGATGCAGATGATCTTCCAGGACCCCTATGCCTCTCTGAACCCCCGCATGACCGTGGGCAACATCATCGGCGAACCCATGGAGATCCATAACCTGGCCAAGGGCAAGGATAAACAGGAAAAAGTCCAGGAACTCTTACGGGTGGTGGGGTTGAACCCGTACTTCTCCAACCGCTACCCCCACGAGTTCTCCGGGGGCCAACGGCAACGCATCGGCGTGGCCCGGGCCCTGGCGGTCCAGCCAGAGTTCATCGTCTGCGACGAGCCCATCTCGGCGTTGGACGTCTCCATCCAGGCCCAGATCATCAACCTCCTGGAGGAGCTGCAGGCGGAGTTTCACCTCACCTACCTCTTCATCGCCCATGACCTGAGCGTGGTGCGGCACCTCTCAGACCGGGTAGCGGTGATGTACCTGGGCAAGATCGTGGAGATCGCCACCCGGGACGATCTGTACCGGACTCCATTGCACCCGTACACTAAGGCCCTGCTCTCGGCGGTGCCCATCCCCGACCCAACGGTGGAGGCCAGGCGAGAGCGCATCATCCTGGTGGGCGACGTGCCGAGCCCGGTGAACCCGCCCAGCGGCTGCAACTTCCATACCCGTTGCCCCATCGCCATACCGTTGTGCTCGGAGCAGGAGCCGGCCTTCGTGGACAAAGGCAGCGGTCACTGGGCGGCCTGCCACCGCGTATAAACTGATAGCTGATAGCAGGTGGCAGATGGCAGGGAGCTGCAATCAGCGATCTGCCATCTGCCATTAAAGCATGTCCCAGTCATTTCGGATAAGCCTCAATTCCCGGCTGCTCTTCCCACTGCTGGCGCTGGTCTTCTCCCTGGCAGTCATCGTCTCCCACCGGGTGTTTTTTTATCTGTTCTACGCCCTGGCGGCCCTGATCGCCGTCTCCTATTTCTGGTCCCGGCATATCGGACAAAGGCTTAGCTTGAGCCGGGAGGCGCGGAAAGAGGGCGTCCAGGTGGGCGAGAAACTGCGCGAGAAGTTCGCAGTGACGAATCATTCGCGACTTCCGGTGTTCTGGGTGGAGATGGTGGACCGTTCCAACCTGCCGAGCTATCAGGCCAGCCGGGTAGAGTCCATGGGGGGCGGAGCCAGGCGCACCTGG
>JACQYG010000139.1 GCA_016208345.1 Chloroflexota bacterium | reverse complement strand
CGGGGCGGCTGGGCTTAACGCTTATGGCCGTGTGATCTGGTAGTGAGCTCGCGCGTGTGAAGAAAACTCGACATAAGGATAAAAGAAGGCCAAAGAAAGTCTAAAAGTTACGTGGAAGGGTGACAATCAAATGGTTATGAGGCCGATGACGGAACAGCTCTTTTCTCAACTGGAAGAACGGGGTTATCAGGGGCGCATCGTGCCCATTCAACATCTCCGTGACCTGCAAGAGGAAATTATAGGGCGCTACAGGCAGGGTCTCTTCGACAAAGAATTCTACCAGGAACGTCTTGCCTGGTTTGATTTCAGACTTCCCGATAGTTTGCCAGAAGCCAGGTCCCTGATCGTGGTCGCTGTTCCTCGACCTCAGAGTCAGATTGTCCTGACCTTGAATGGGGAATCGCGGCCGCTCATCATTCCTCCGACCTACGTCGCCTAAAGGAGACACGCAAACGGGTGGAAGAGATCCTCGCAAAAATCCTCGGCACAGACGGATACCGCGTGGCTCGGACCGCGCTGCCTTTGAAACTCCTGGCCGTGCGTAGCGGACTGGGCTGGTACGGAAGAAACAACATCTGTTACGTCCCTGGAATGGGGAGCTTCCACCAGCTTGTGGCTTGTTACTCCGACTTGCCTTGCCAGGGAGACGACTGGAGGGAAGCACAGATGATGGAAAGCTGCAAAAACTGCCATGCCTGCATCCATCACTGTCCTACCGGCGCCATCACTTCTGATCGTTTTCTTCTCCGCGCCGAGCGGTGTATCGTCTTTCACAATGAGAGATCGGGCGATATTCCGTTTCCGGCCTGGATAGACCCTTCCTGGCACAATTGTCCGGAAGGGTGTCTTCACTGCCAAAGGGTCTGCCCACAGGATAGGGATTTCCTGCAATGGATTGAAGGAAAGGAAGAGTTCTCTCAGGAGGAGACCGCCCTTCTTTTGGAAGGAGTTCCAGCGGACCAGCTACCCGGCGCAACGGTAAAGAAATTAGAGCGGCTCGACCTGATTGAGGATCTCGATATTCTCCCCCGCAACCTGAGCGTTTTCTTCAAAAAGTGAGCATTCACACGAACAGCGCCCTGCGCAGACGGGAGGTCGGGACAGCCAATGAACGACCGGCTAGGCTGCCCGTCAATCTAAAGTTGGGTGTCTCTTCACAGAATTGCTTGGGAGGATGAGCACATGGATGTTCTCTGGCTGCTGAGCCGACATAACGCATGTCTGGATGATCTATTGCAGTGGTCAGAGGAGGACAGATAGATGGGATTGCGGAGCCACCCAGGCCTGTTCGATCGAGTCCGACAGACCACCGCAGGCTATCCGCGTCAGTTCTGGCTTCTGTTCTGGGGCATGCTGATCAACGCCGCCGGCTCCAGCATGGTCTGGCCCTTCATGACCATCTACATGCGCCGACGGCTGGACATCCCCTTGACCACTGTCGCCTTGCTGCTCACGTTGAACTCGGTCACCGGGCTGGCCGCGACCTTCGTTGCCGGCCCAGCGGTGGACCGGTTCGGTCGCAAAGGCGCCATGGTGTTGAGTCTGGGCGCAGGCAGTGTCACCCTGATAGCGATGAGTATCTTCGACACGCTGCAACCGTGGGTGATCTTGATGCTGTTCAACGGCGCCTTCGGCCCGCTGTATCGCGTTGGGGTTGACTCGATGGTGGCCGATCTGATCGAGCCGGAGCGGCGAGCAGGGGCCTATGCCCTGCTGCGCATGATCACCAACCTGGGCATAGCGATTGGCCCTTCGGTCGGAGGGTTTGTCACCGCTGTGTCCTACGCCCTAGCGTTCTACATCGCGGCAGGGGCGGGTGCCGCCTTCGCCCTGTTGATCCTGTTCTTCGTGGCGGAGACCCTGCTGACAAAACAGGATGCTCTTGACCAACCCCGAAGGGATAGTAGCTACGGCCCAATCCTGCGCGACCGGCCATTCCTGGCATTCTGCGGGGTATACACCCTGGCCACGATGACCTACTCGCTGATGATGGTGCTCTTGCCGGTGTACGCCAAGGAGAACTTCGGCGTGCCAGAGAACCAGTACGGCTTCGTCATGGCCACCAATGCGGCGATGGTGGTGCTTTTCCAGTACACCATCACCCGGGCCACCGAGCAATACCACCATCTGCCGGTGCTGGCGGTCGGATCGCTGTTCTACGCCCTGGGCGTAGGCAGCGTAGCGTTAGGGTGGAACTTCCCGACGTTCCTGGTGAGCATGGTCGTGCTTACCATCGGCGAAATGGTCATGATCCCGACCTCCACGGCTTTGACCGCCAACCTGGCTCCGCCGGATATGCGCGGCCGCTACATGAGCGTCTACGGCCTGACGTGGGGGATCGGGTTCGGGATCGGTCCGGTGGCTGGGGGCTTCCTGAACGATAACCTGGCACCGGTGATGATCTGGTATGGTGGCCTGGCGATGGGTCTGGCGGCCGCACTTGGGTTCGCCCTGTTAAGGCGAGGGCTGTACGCGCCTTTGCCTGCCAGGAACTGAGCCTTTTATCGGACCGAAGCCCTGCGACCAGGCCCCACCATCAGCCACCTGTGCCCTCGCTACCAAATCTTAAAGAAGGAACGAAAATGAGCGATTCAGACCTCATCCACTGGTTACTGGCTGCCAGTACCCCCTCGATCCGTTATCTAACCCTGCGTTCGCTCCTGACGCGGCCGGCAGGCGACCCTGAAGTCGAGGCCGCCCACCAGGCGATCATGACCGAAGGCCCGATCCCGGCAATCCTGGCCGGGCAGGCCGACGAGGGGAATTGGGCCGGTGAGCGCGGTTACTACACCCCTAAGTACACCAGCACCCACTGGAGCATGCTGTTGCTGGCGGAACTGAACGCAGATGGCGCCGATTCGCGCCTGCGACGTGGTGCAGCCTTCATGCTGGCTGCCACCCAGGGCGAGCTGAAGCAGGCTATCACAAGGGGCGCGCACGGCCTCTCCTGCTTCTGGGGAAACCTGCTCCGCTATGCCCTCCATTGCGGCCAGGCCGATGACCCACGAGTGCACGCGATCGTTAACTACCTGGCGCACGACGCCCAGGAGGCAGGCTGGCGCTGCTCATACAACGGTGAACTGCCGTGCGCCTGGGGCGCTGCCCGCGCCTTGTGGGGGCTGGCGGCCCTGCCGGCCCGGCCTCGCTTCCCCCAAGCCGAAGCGGCCATCCATCGTACTGCGAGTTCTGGCCGAGTTGGGGGCCCTGGATTACCCCGGTGCCCGTCCAGCCCTGGAGTGGCTGGTCTCCCGGCGCAAACCCGACGGCCGCTGGCGGGGCAGCAGCCCTTTCAGGCGACGCACCTGGCAGGAGCTAGCGAATCCGGACGAAACAGGCCGCTGGGGTTCTCTGCAGGCGGCGATCATACTCCAACTTCAGAGGGGGGGACGGGAGTGCAGACTGTGCTACTAGGGAATACGGGACTCATGGTTTCTCGCCTGGCCTTCGGCACCGCCTACATGGGGCCGCAGAGTGACCGGCTTTCCCCGGAGGAAGGAGCGGCCCTGTTGCTGCAGGCTCTGGATTTGGGCATCTCCTTCTGGGATACCTCGGACGATTACGGCAGCCACCCACACGTGGCCCATGCTCTGCGGCAGATACCTCGGGAGCAGGTGGTGATCGCCAGCAAGACCTACGAACCAGCCGGAGCGGCGGACCGTATCCTGGCGGAGCTTGGCACGGACTACCTGGACATTCTCCTTGTGCATTGTGTCGGCTTGAGTTGGGTTGATGCGGCCAGAGAATGCCTGAGGTTGTGGCAACAAGACAAGGCTCAAGGAAGGGTGCGGGCGCTGGGCTTTTCCACCCACAGTGCCGGCGTGGCCCGACTGGCCGCTGAATGGCCTGAGGTTGAAATGCTACTGGTGCCCATCATGGCAGATGGGGAAAGGGGTCGTGGCCATGAAAGTGATGGGCTGCGGCACACTGGCTGCCGACCCGGAGGCGGCCTTCTCCTTTGCCTCCCGGCTTCCCTACATTCACAGCCTGTGCATCGGCATGCGCAACCTCAAAGATGTGCTGGATAACGTGAGGCTGTTGGGCCTGGCGGAAGAGTAGGGTTTAGGAGGATGCTATGCTCAACCGACAACTATTTGGCGCCTTTTCGGAGTTCTCAACGCCTCTCATCGCCGACGCCTGCCTTCGACTGGCGGTACTACTCTGTCTCGCTCCCCCTGGTATCCGACCCATATTACCGGGGCATCGTGTTGCGGGGCGGGTCCTGCCTGCG
Source organism: Chloroflexota bacterium (assembly GCA_016208345.1). Classification (GTDB taxonomy): domain Bacteria; phylum Chloroflexota; class DTOL01; order DTOL01; family JACQYG01; genus JACQYG01. The sequence continues at coordinate 902 of JACQYG010000139.1, read as the reverse complement.
CGCCACTACGGCAGTGTGGACATTTTTCTGGAAGCGATGGAGACGGCCGAGCCGGGTGACGTCCTGGTCATAGACCACGCCGGCAGGCTGGACGAAGGCTGCATCGGGGATCTCACGGCCCTCGAGGCCCAGGCACGTGGCCTGGCTGGAATCGTCGTCTGGGGTGCTCACCGTGACACGACGGAGCTTGAGCAGATCGGTTTTCCGGTGTTCAGCTATGGCTCCTGTCCCGCTGGCCCACGGCGACTGGACTCACCTGACCCAGACGCGCTTTCCACGGCGCGATTTGGTGATTACGTGGTGGGAAAGGAAGACGTTGTCTTCGGTGACCCGGATGGTGTTCTCTTTGTTCCTGGCCAACGTGTCGAAGAGGTGCTGGCGGCGGCTCGACATATCTGGCAGAGGGAGCGCGAGCAGGCCAGCGCCGTACGGGCTGGAAGGACCCTGCGGGAGCAGTTGCGATTTGCTGAGTATCTGGCCCGGCGGGCGAGGGACCCTTCGTACACCTTCCGCAAACATCTGCGGGCCTTGGGTGGGGCCATCGAAGAGTAGGGTCTGTGCGACAACGAGCCTGCAGCACTGCGAGCACAAAACAAGTCATGCGAGGAGGAAAGGCTACAATGTTTAGTATCTGCTGCACCATCATCACCAGCGGCAAGCTGGAAGAGGAACTCAAGAGTATGGCTGAGGCGGAGAGTAAATTCAATCGCGATCTGGGGGTGCTTCGCCGAAACTTCTACCAGTGCATTGACCAACCACACGTTATCTGGACCATCACCGAGTGGACCAGCGAGAAAGCACACAATGTGGCTGCCCATGGGATCATGAAGGTGCGGACAGACGATCGTGTGGCTTCGGCGTATTTCCAGCCGGGGTTGTATCTCGAGTTCTTTGCCAAGGAA
>JACQYG010000121.1 GCA_016208345.1 Chloroflexota bacterium | reverse complement strand
GGCCATTCTAGGCGGCCAGGGCCTTGCCAACATCAGGGCCGCTTTGCAAGACCTGGCACAGGACGCCCAGAAACAGGGCCGGGCACCCGGCCTGAGTTTCGCCAGGAGGGGGCACACCTATATCCCGGTCTCCTCACCAGCCCATTAGCCTCCCAGGAGGGGCTATGGCCTTGTCCAAGGGCTCTTGTGAATGGGGGCCTCAGCTCCAGGGCCCTCAAGCCCTGCTGACTGCTGGCTGAGGGGCACTACCGTCACCTGGGGTGCCCGGGTGACCGGATGCGCCTCCACCAGCACCGAGGCGGAAAAGACCTCCAGGATCCGAGCTGCGGTGAGAACCTGAGTTGGAGTACCTGTCGCCACGATAGCCCCACGGTTCAGGAGGACCAAGCGGTCGAAATAGAGGGCAGCCAGGTTCAGATCGTGGAGCGCTGCCAGGACGGCCACACCTTTTTCCCGGTTTAGCCTCCGGATCAACTCCAGGATCTCCACCTGGTGGTTCAGGTCCAGATGTACCGTGGGCTCGTCCAGGAGTAGGAAGCGAGGCTCCTGGGCCAGGGCCATGGCGATGATCACCCTCTGCTGCTCGCCGCCGGAGAGGGTCGCGAAGTCTCGGCCAGCCAAGTCGCCGATACCTGTAGCCCCCATGACGTCGAGGACTACCTGCCGGTCTTCCGCGGTCAGACCGACTAGCGGGCGCACGTACGGCGTGCGGCCCATGCTCACCATCTCGCGTACGGTGAACGGGAACGGTACATGCAGCTCCTGTGGGACCACCGCCACCCTTCGAGCTATCTCTCGTCGCTCCATGGCCTGAACCTCGCGTCCCTCCAGGGAGACATGGCCCAGGGCTGGTTTCAACACCCCGCTCAGAAGCTTCAGGAGTGTGGTCTTGCCCGAGCCATTGGGGCCGATGAGACCTACCAGGTCCCCCGTTCCCAGGGCGAGGTTCACGTGTGAAACCACCCGCCCATTGAAGTAGGAAAAGCACAGGTCTTCGGCCCGGAGCAGTCCGTCGTTGCTTTCAACCACGCTAAAACCCGTATTCTTTTTTGTTCCGGCGCAGGAGATAAATGAAAAACGGCGCACCCAGCAGTGCCGTAACGATCCCCACCGGGATCTCGGTAGGGCCGAGAAGGGACCTGGCCACCAGGTCCGCTCGCACCAGAAAGCTCCCGCCTACCAGGCCTGAGGCCGGGAGCAGGATCCGATGATCGGCACCGAAGAGAAGCCGGGCCACGTGAGGGATCACCAGGCCCACGAAGCCTACCAGGCAGGAGATGGCGACCGCGGCGCCGGTCAGGAGCGAGCCCAAGAACAAGAGGAGGATCTTACGCCTCTCCACGTCAACCCCCAGGTAGGCCGCTTCCTCTTCGCCCAGCAAAAACGCATTGAGGTCGCCGGCCAAAAGATAGATGGCGCCCGCGCCCACCAGCATAACCGGTCCCACCACCGCTACCTGCTGCCAGCCGTTGACCGTCATTCCCCCCATGGTCCAGAGGATGACCCGGCGTAGGGCGCTGCCGGAAATCAGCATCAGAAAAGACATCACAGCGGCCAGCATGGAGCTCACGGCGAAGCCGGCCAGCAACAGGCTCACCACCGGCACTCGAGGCCCGGTACGAGCCAGGTTGTACACGAAAAGAACAGTGCCCATGGCTCCCATGAAGGCCAAGACCGGGACGAGCCCGAAACCCAACCAGGTTGCGGTCACGGGCAAGGTCATCGCCACCGTTGCCCCCAACGCCGCGCCGCCTGAGGTGCCGATGATGTAGGGGTCGGCCATAGGGTTCTTCAAGAGTGCCTGAAACACCACTCCGGCCACGGCCAGGGCACCTCCCACCAGCGCTGCGCCGGCTACCCGGGGCAGCCGGATCACGCCGATGATCACCTCGTCGCTCTCCGGCCAGTCCCGGACGAAGGTGCCAACCGCCACGCGGTTGGCACCCATCTTGAGGATCTCTTCCACCGGGACGGATACAGCACCCACGGAGATGGCTACCATGCCGCTCATCGCCAGCAAGGCCAGGAGGGCCAGCACGCTGGTCCCATAACCCACTCGCCCCTTAAACAAGTGGCTCCACCTTCCTTTCACCTACCTGAACAGCTCAGGGTGCACGACCTTCACTAAAGCCTCGAACCCGTCGATGATACGGGGCCCCGGCCGGCTCACCAGGGTATCATCGATAGGATAAACCGCGCCGTTTTTCACCGCCTTGACCTTATCCCAGCCTGGCCTGGCCTTCACCGACGCCGGGGTTATGCCGTAGTTGCTATCCCCCAGGATGATCAGGTCTGGGTCTTGCTTCACCAGTTCCTCGGTGGAGAACTCGGCCCACATGGCCTTGGCCCCGGCCGCGGCATTGGTAGCTCCGGCCATTTGCAGCATGTAGTCGATGAAGTTGCCCGGCCCCACGGTGTAGGGCTTCGCCGGGTTGGTGGCGTCTAGCTCATAGAACACCTTTGGTTTGGTAGATACGGTCTTAATCCTGGCTCGCAGCGACTCGAACTTCTGGTTCATACCATCGGCGATCCTGGTCGCCTCTTTGGAGGTGCCCGTGGCCACCCCGGCCAGAATGATATCGCGGATGATCACGTCCAGGTCCTTCGGGTCCAGGACCAGCACCGTGAGCTTGAGCTCCTCCAGGCGCTTGACGTCATCCTTGCTGGTGATCCCCGCCGCCAGGATCAGATCGGGCTTAAGGGCCACGATCTTCTCCTGGTTAAGCTTGCCCAAGCTTACCACTTTTTCCTTGCTCTTGGCCTGGGCGGGGTAGTCGTCGGCATCGGTAACGCCCACCACCCTGTCTCCCAGCCCCAGGGCAAACAGGATCTCCGTGTTGCTGGGCGC
>JACQYG010000120.1 GCA_016208345.1 Chloroflexota bacterium | reverse complement strand
TCGGGCGTCCGAAGGGACCCAGTGGGGAACATTGATCTTCGTCCAACACCCTCATCTTCGCCCTTTCGCCTCCATACATTTAAACCTCACTAAGGGCTCCATCGTGGAGCAAAAGTCCTTCCTCCGCTCCTTCGTGAAGCGGATCGAGGTCAACCTACCCCAGGTGGTCATTGACTACACCAGCCCCTTAAAAACAAAAAGGTAGAACCACTCACGCGAGAAGTTCTGCCTTTTGTATATTCTGGCTCCCCGACGAGGATTCGAACCTCGAACCTAGCGGTTAACAGCCGCCCGCTCTACCGTTGAGCTATCGGGGAACCTCACGGCTATATTATACAGAGATGGCCCGGCCCAGTCAAGGGGCCCAGTCAACGTTCGGGCGGGTTCACGAGCCCGCCCGAAGGGAGCCGCATTTGGCCAGAGCGAAGCGAAGGTGGCAACCCGTCACTGTTAACGGGGCGTTGGAAAACCGGTTCGCGTTCGTCTTGTACTGTGGCAAGGTTTGGGTTATAATTGTCACACCTTGCTACAGGAGTCGGCACATGGCCCTCTTCGTCTACAACAGCCTCACGCGGCGCAAGGAGGAGTTCGTCCCACTGGAACCCGGCCGGGTGCTCATGTACGTGTGCGGGCCCACGGTGTACGATTACACTCACATCGGGCACGCCAAGCTCTACGTGTCCATGGATGTGGTGCTGCGCTACCTGCGGTACCTGGGCTACAAGGTGCGCTACGTGCAAAACATCACCGACGTGGGGCACCTGACCGACGACGCCGATGCCGGCGAGGACAAGATCGAGAAACGGGCAGCCCAGGAGCGCGTGGAGCCCATGGAGCTGGCCGAGACCTACACCCGGGAGTACTTCTGGGCCATGGATGCCCTGAACGTGACCCGGCCCGACATCTCGCCCCGGGCCTCAGGCCACGTCATCGAGCAGATCGAGATGGTGAAAGCCCTTCTGGCCAAGGGCCACGCCTACGAGGCCAATGGCTCGGTGTACTTCGACGTAACCAGCTACCCGGCCTACGGCAAGCTCTCCGGCCGCAAGGTGGAGGAACAGGAGGCGGGGGCCCGGGTGGAGGTCTTACCAGAGAAGCGCCACCCGGCTGACTTCGCCCTCTGGAAGCGGGCCGAGCCCGGCCACATCCTGCGCTGGCCCTCGCCCTGGGGCGAGGGGTATCCGGGCTGGCACGTGGAGTGCGCGGCCATGGCCCAGAAGTACCTGGGCAAGACCTTCGACATCCACGGAGGAGGCCTGGAGAACATCTTTCCCCACAACGAATGCGAGGTGGCCCAGAGCGAGGCGGCTCACGGCGTGCCCTTTGCTCGCTACTGGCTACACGCCCATCAGGAACCTCTTAGACCAATACGCACCGGAGGATATACGTTTCTTCATCCTCACCAGCCATTATCGGGGCACCATTGACTTCAGTGACCTGGCCATCCGGGCGGCGGGGGAGGGCCTGGGGCGCATCCACGGCACGGTGGAGGCGGTGCGCCAGCGCCTGGCCCAGTCCCCCGAGGGCGAGGTGGACGGGGCCTTCGCCGGTAAGCTGGCGGAGCACAAGGCGCGGCTTCTTTCGGCCATGGACGACGACTTCAACGCTCCCGGGGCCATCGGCGTGCTCTTCGACCTGAGCCGACAGGTCAACTCGCTTTTAGGCATAGGCCAGCCCAACCGGGGCACCCTGGAGGAGATAGATAAGCTATATTCCGTCCTGGCCGGGGACATCCTGGGCATCTTGCCGCTCTCCGCTGGGGCTCCCCAGGCCCAGGTGGAGGCGAAGCCGTTCATTGACCTCTTGCTCCAGGTGCGCCAGGAGCTCCGGGCGGCCAGGCAGTGGGATTTGGCGGACCGGATACGCCAGGGCCTCGCGGCGCTGAACGTCGCCGTGAAGGACACGCCCCAGGGGCCGAGGTGGAAGGTCAAGGGATAGGGGTTATAAGGAGACAGTGGAGGTCGTCTGCGGGCGGAATGCGGTGCGGGAGGCCCTGGGCCGGCCGGACCGGGTGAAGAGGGTGTACCTGGCAGAGGGGGCCAGGCCTGAGGGTCTTGTGGCCGAGATCGCCCGTCTGGCCCGGAGCCAGGGCATCGCGGTGGAGGTCCGGAGGCGACAGGAGCTGGACCGGCTGGCCGGCCCGGTGGCCCACCAGGGGGTGGTGGCAGAGACCCGGCCCTACGAGTACGCCAGCCTGGCGGAGGTGCTGGACGGCGCGACTGCCCCGGGAAATGTGGCGCTCCTCCTGGTCCTGGACTGCCTGCAGGACCCCCAGAACCTGGGGTCGCTGCTGCGCACGGCCGAGGCAGTGGGGGCTCATGGGGTGGTCATCCCGCGGCAGCGGGCTGCCGGCGTGACCCCGGCGGTGGAGCGGGCCTCGGCAGGGGCGGTGGAGCACCTGCGCATTGCCCAGGTGGCCAATCTCACCCAGGCGCTGGAGGCCATGAAGGCGCGGGGCATCTGGGCGGCGGGGCTGGAGAAGCAGGCCCAGAGCAAGCCCTACGACCAGGTGGACTGGCGCTTGCCGGTGGCGCTGGTGGTGGGGAGCGAAGGCCGGGGCATGTCGCGCCTGGTGCGAGAGCATTGCGATTTCTTGGTGGATATCCCCATGCGCGGCCGCGTGGGTTCCCTGAACGCTGCCGTGGCCGGGTCCATCGTCTTGTACGAGATCCTGAGGCAAAGGGAAGGGGAAAGAATTCTTTACCAGGCACCTTCATAGGGCGAAGTTTGATCCTCCCGTCCCGACCAGCCGGGACGGAAGGCTCGGCCGCGAGGGCGCAGAAATAAGGAGTGATCTCAGCGAACTCCGCGCTCCTTGTGGTGAATGCTCTCGTTGGTTTGACGCGAAGGTTCACTGGTAAACGGCCTTGGGGATGGGGGGGTCGACCGCATCAGATCCCGCGGGGAGGGGGATTGAAGACCTTTTGGCGCCGGGGCAGGGGATCGGGCGAGGCGAGGGGTTCCAGCTTCTACTGTACCGCCCTGGACGTGGGCACCGAGTTCGCCAAGGCCCTGGTCTGTGAGATCAAGAACGGCCAGGGCCATATTTT
>JACQYG010000119.1:2157-5953 GCA_016208345.1 Chloroflexota bacterium | reverse complement strand
GACAGGTGCGGAAGTCCTCGGCGGTCAGCCGCAGCCAGTCGCCCGTGATGGGGTCCCAGCGGCCGCGCTCGCCGTCCGTCTCCATCAGCCAGTCCCAGCGCCGCTCGGCGCTTTCGGGGTCGCGCTGGGCCAGCTCGAGCATGGCCTGGCCCTCGTCGTTCCAGCCACATTCGGTCTTGAGCGTAGGGCGCCAGTCGTGCTGGACAGCCTCGCGCATGAGGTCCCGCCCCAACTGGGCAAGCTCGGAGTCCAGGCCGGCTACCAGCGCTCGGTGCTTCCAGCGGTCCCAGGCATAGTCGCCGTTGGCGTCGGGTCGAAGGCGGGCGAGTTCCCGCTCGCTGGTCAACGTGGCCACCGGGTCTGCCAGGGGTAGGGCGGGTGACCCCAGGCCATCCGGACCAGGCAGCGGGGCTGGAAGAAGAGGGCGACGATCTGCAGCACCCGGAGCAGGGACATCCAAACGACGATGCAGTGCGACTTCTGCGGGGTGCTTGGTTTCACGTAGGCTTGGCGCTTCCAGCGGTCCCGGGCATAGTGGCCGTTGGCGTCGGGCCACAGGCGGGCGAGTTTTGCCTCGCGCTGGCTGGTCATCGTGGCCACCGGGTCTGCCAGGGGTAGGGCTGGTGGCCCCAGGCCATTCGGACCAGGCGGCATTGCAGTACCAGTACAGGACCTGTAGCGCTCGGAGCAGGCTCTGTGGGATCTGCCCGGCGCTCTCTCGGGTCCAGGCTCATACTGTTGGGTCCACCTCTAAAAGTTTTTTTACGATGAAACATGATTTTGTCTATATAGTTTAAATGTATAAGTTGATTTTCCTTCTAGAGGACTGACTTCTTTTGACTTGAGAGAAAGGCTGTTCGTTGCTAGAATAGAAGCGAACAATGACGGGAGAATTTCAGGTTATGTCGTTTGGAAAAGCACTCACACGTTTGAGGACGCAAAGAGGGTTGACGCAGCAGCAGCTTGCTGACCGGGTGGGTATGCATCAGAACCACATCAACCGGCTCGAGAACGACCGGATGCAGCCTCGCACCAAGACCGTCGACAAGTTGGCCAGCGCGCTGGAGGTCACGGTCGAGGAACTGGTCAATGCCCAGGTCGCCATCCCACCGAGCGTCCTGAAAGATGACCCGGAATTGGCCGATCTCCTCGGCCATCTGGCGCTTCTCAACGACGAGCAGCGGCATGCGCTGCGGACCTTCCTGCGATCGATGATTACCTGCCAACAGGTCCAGCGTCTAACCACCACCCGCGCTCTGGCGAGCTAATCTCAAGTCGCCGGCCAGCCCCAAAAAACCTGTAAACATGGGTCACTTGGGTCACTCGCCCGCCCGTGCCCGGATCGACCCCACGCATTCAATCGCCATCATGGTTTGCTGATCCCCCCGCGCAAGCGGCCCGTAGAGGCCCGTTCCCGGGCCGGGGGTCCCACACGTCGGGCCGCCCATGAAACGCCCCGCAGACGGCCTCCTGGGGGCCGAGCCCGCCGCGCATGCTCTGGCGCCGATTCGGGGCTGCCGGTGGAGCGGAGATCCTTTCCAGCCATGCGACAGCGCGGAAAACTTGTCCCGGCGCGAGACTCTGGCCGCTGTTGCATGGCCCGTCCCCCCGCGGGTGCGGGGGGACACACAGGGGGGCGCCGACGGGAGAACCGGCCCGATGGCTTCTGCCTGGGGACAAGGCCGGTTCAAAATGCGGTGAGGTTGCAGGCCCTGGTGCCCCAACTCCGGACCGCCCCTGCACCGGGGGCCGCAACCTCACCGCATTTTGCGGCAGGGGTCACGAGGGCGGAGGACGGAGCTCTCACCCTGGCGGCGTCGTGAAAGTGTTCACGATGCCGCCAGCCGGGAAGCTCAGTATTGCCGCGGGTCCAAAAGAAAACTTGCGCCTGAGGCCCGTCATTGTTCTGCGCGTGTCGTTGTTTGGACTTCAAACGACGATGCGCGCAGGGACGGAGCTTTCGTAAGCTGCTCGGCGCGTGTCAGCGCGCAAAAAATCGGAAGAGCTGCGTAAGGAAAACGATAGCTAGTGCAGCGTCCAGGAAGTCCGTTCCTACCTGAAACATTGTCAATTCGACGTCTTGTCATCTTCGGCCTTGACCGACTCCGTGGCCTGTATAGGTGCGCCCCCCACGTTGGCCCCGGTGTGGGCGAACGTGTGAACGAGAGGCGCTTCGTCGTGGCGCTCGAACCGGGCGGCTATGAAAGTGCCGACGCAAGTGGTTCGGCGGCTGGAAGCCAGACTACGTGCCCATGTAGCAGAGCCAGGCCGCCTGGGCAAACTCAAAGCCATCGCGGTCCGGGCTCGGGGTCCCTTCGTCTACGTCGATGCCCAGCACCCGGGGGAGGGGGAGGGCTTCGAGCCCTTATTCCGTCTCCGCTACCTCGGGCGCGGCGATGAGTGGGAGTTCGCTTACTTCACGTGGAGCCGTGGCAGTCGTGGCGCCTATGAGCCAAGCTACCTCAGCAACGGGCTGCCTTTCGGGACCCCCGAGGATTGTTTCGACTGCGCCTCCTTGCCTTGGCGGTTGCCCCTGTCAGAGGCTTTCCCTTGGTAGACCACTCGTATGGCATGGCGAGTTCTCGGTTGTGAAGTTCGATGTAGGCAGCGATCCGGGTGCGTAGTTGTTCACGGCTCTTGAAGCTTACGTGGTGGATGACGTGCTTGGCCATGACGCTAAACCAGATCTCGACTTGGTTCAACCAGGAGGCGTGCGTGGGAGTGTACACGGGCACCAACCGCTCATTCTCCGCAAGGAAGGCCCGCGTTTCCCGGCTGCAGTGGGTAGATCCGTTGTCCAGGACGAGATAGAGCTTCCCTGTGGGATAGAGCTTCATCAGCTTCTTCAAAAACCCGATGAAAGCGGCGCTATTGTTCTTTTCCACGAACTCATGGTGGACGATCTTTCCCGTGCGCACGTCAAACGAGGCCAGGAGGTTGACGATCCCGTGGCGCTTATACTCCCACTCCATTCGCCGGGGCTGCCCGGGCTGGACGGCCCGCTCCTGGCGAATGCGCTCTCGCGCTTGGATGCTGGTCTTCTCATCGAAGGAGAGGACTCTCCCGTCCTTTGGAGGGTTGAGATACAAGTTGACGATCCGATCGCGCTTCTCTCGGAACCTCGGATCCTTGCTGTTCAGCCAGCCGCGAACCCGATGGGGCTTGATATCAGCTGTCCGAAGCCAGTAGGAGAGCGTTTCCAGAGAGATGGACGGAACGAACCCGTCGTCAATGAGGTGCTTGGCCAGCAAGTCCAAGTTCCAGCGAGCATAAGGCTCTGGCGGCGGGCCGACGACGGCCGTGAAGACCTCGTGGCGAACTGAAGTTCCGAAAGTAAACGGGCGGCCAGACCGTGGTTCATCGTAGAGACCCTCCATCCGGTGCAGACTGAAGCGGCTTCGCCACTTGCGAACGGTCTTCATGCACACCGCGAGTTCGTCGGCGATCTCACAGTTGTTCCGGCCAAGGTTGGCCAATAGAATGATCTTCGCCCGCAGAGCCATCCGTTGCTCGGATGTGTGTGCGCGCGCGATCCTCCCGAGCAGTCGCTTCTCCGACCCTGTCAGCCGTATGTGAGCGGCCGAGAGAGGTTTAGCGTTCGTCGCCCCGAGCACCATCGAAGAGTCTGCCGCGTCCCCCAAGCCAGCAAATCGACACTTGGCGAACCGATGCCGGAGGTTACGCACAGACTCGGCAGGAATGCCGAGCGCAAACGCCGTCTGGTCGCTATTATTCCCTTGCGCCCCCTGGATCACAGACTTTGCAGCCGCCACCTGGGACGGAGACGACTTTGGGT
>JACQYG010000119.1:0-2112 GCA_016208345.1 Chloroflexota bacterium | reverse complement strand
GTCGCAGCCTGCGTAACTCGTAGGAAGTGAGTCTCAGCCGAGGTTCGGATGGCGGCGGCGACGCCAGCTTTCCACACAGGACGACCATTTATGCTTGGCGCCCGGTGGCTATTGGCTTGGTTGGAGCCCCTGCGATCGCAAGAAGCAGACAAGTCCCACTGAAGCGTATGGCGGCACCCATGATGAATGGGCTTCAATTCACCGAACAGTTGTACCTGTTGCCAAGTTGTTAACGACGAGACAAATTCAAGCTTTTCGCGCCTTAAAGGGGTGGGAACGAATTTGCCGGAAGCTGCACTAGTTCGCAGTGTCGCAACTTTTCCCATGGGCCTTCCGCTTTTCCTTCGACAACTCAAGCAATCCGTGGGTCAAAAATGCGGTCCAAATGGGCCTCTGGTGTTCTTGTCTCGAACGACGATCGAGCCGACCTTGTCCTCGTCATCTCCCGAAAAGGGAACCAAAATTACTGCCCCACCATATGAATACTTCCAGACCTCAAACCTCCTTCCGCTATCGGAGCGATGGCGTCTCTTGTCAACCAAGCGCCAACCGATCAAATTAAGGCTCTTCCCAACTTCGTGCATCGACCAGCCGGACTGAATTACAAGCTTTTCGCCCAGATAAAGTCTGTCGCCCATCAATAGCTTGGCCTTTCCTTCAGCGAAATGGGCCGAAGTCGATTCACCGTAACGAACCATGGTGGCGTTCTCGATAATCCGGCTTTTTCCTGAGGAGATTGGTGATAGCCCAGCCTCCTGGAGTTCGGCTTCAGTCGCATCCAGCCACATTCGATCAAGCAGGAGTGTTTTGCTTGGGCTGCACCACGCACTCGGAGCAGGCATCGCCAATGCCCAAAGCACGAACAACAGGATCCACAGGTTTCTAGTGGACACAAACGCACACCTCAGTGACAATCGATACCAGTTCCGAAGTACACCTTAGGATGGCCCTTCGTTTTGTTGTAGAGAGGGCCAACTCTCCTTCGATAACCCGGGCTGTTCCAGTAATCACTGCGCCCAAATTTCTTCATCAGGCCGGAGTGGGTTATTTCGTGGAGAATTTTCTGTGCCAATTGCTCAGCGCTGTTGATACAGGCAACTTCGCTCATGTATACTTCATTTTGGCTGTGGGTTATGAAGGGATAACCACCCTCTTCCATATCCTGCCACTCTTCGGAGTGCTTAGGAGCCGGTGAAAATCGAACATTCCAGTTCCCCTCTAATGCGGCAGTGTAGTCGATGTCATTGGACCATTGACAAACACAGGGCCTACCTTCGCCAGTCTCCTCCTCATTGTCGTAGACCACTTCTGTACCAGGGAAACTACCATAGCCTTTGATGACGCCTAAATCGGGATGGAACCAACGAGCAAACTGCTGCTGCTTTAGAGCCAGCATCTCCTTAACCCTTTGCTTAGCGATGCCGACCGCTTTGATCCAACGCTGATCAAACGGGATATATCCGGGTTGTTTATGGCCTGGGTCGGCTTGGTCGCACCATTTCGCAACATTTGGTGCGATGGATACAGACAGCCCATTCGTGTCTAGATAGATAAATGGGTTGTTCAAGCCGTAGGAATAGCGGTTCAATGAATACAGTGTGTCTCGACTGATGAACCTGCCCAATCCCTGGTCGAACCAGCGATTCCTCATCCAATGGAGACCGGTTGTGCTGTCGAAGCGCACGCCCAGCGCTCCCACGAAGCGGTAGGGAAAGGAGAACCCGCTGGGATCGCTGGCGGAGAGCGTGTCTCCCCAGGCCCCGTAGCTGTAGGACCCCACCACGGCCCCGGTGTTGTCGGTGATGGCCCGCACTGAGCCCAGGGCATCCGAGTGGACCTGGTAGTAGGTGGAGCCGCGCTCGAAGGCGTGAATCTGACCTTCCGGGCAGTAGTAACGGGTGACGGTGGTCCCGTCGTCCTCCTTGATGCAGTCCCAGCCGTCCCAGGTGAACTTGGTCGTCACCCCGCCGGAAACCCGCGTCAGCATGCGCCCGGCCGAGTCGTACGTGTAGGCCACGTCCACCCCACCCGGACCCTGCACGCGGGTCAGGCGGTCATCCTCGTCCCAGGTATACGTCCAGGTATTGGTCCCATCCGTCTTCCCGGTGAGGC